>NZ_JBYCKU010000043.1:0-43079 GCF_057473545.1 Acidithiobacillus sp. TH-A67 | reverse complement strand
AAGGACTGGGACATCCACGTCAATCTGGCGGCGGTGCAGCTCGAAGAGCCGGGATTCGCCCACTATCTGGAGCGCCTGCTATACAAGCATCCGGATCTGCACAAGGACGCCCTCTGGCTGGAGATCGTCGAACGTGTCGCCTTGCGCGACATCCCGGCCACCGCCGGCATGATCCAGGCCTGCCGAAAACTGGGCGTGCACTTCACCCTGGACGACTTTGGCACCGGTGCGGCAGCCATCCAATATCTGGTAGAGCTGGAATGTTCCGGCCTCAAGATCGACAAAAGTCTGGTCTCGCCCCAGGGACAGAATGGCAAACATCACACCATGGTACGGGCCTTGGTGGATATGGCACAGTCGCTATCCGTGAAGATCGTCGCCGAGGGCATAGAAGATGCCGAGACTGCCGAGAAACTGATAAACCTGGGCGTAACGCATGCCCAGGGCTACCATTTCAGTCGCCCGGTACCGGCGGAGCATCTTGAGCAAGACGTAGTGGACAGCACCTGACCAATGAGCAAATCCCCTGAAAGCGTAGCTCCGCCCTTGCCACTTCCAAACGACGCCAGACAGTCCGCTGTGCTGATCGAGGCGATTCCCGATGCTGCTTTCTGGAAGGACGGTGCGGGTCGATGGCTATTGATCAACGAAGCCGCCAAGGCACTTTTCCACCTGGAACAAACGCCTTGGCAGGGAAAAACCGACCGGCAGCTGGCCGAACTGCATCCGGAATTTCGCAATGCCTATCTGGCTTGCGCGGAAGACGACGAGAAAGCTTGGCAGGCCGGAGAGCCCATCGTGGTGGTGGAGGAAGTGACCCGCCCGGACGGAACCCCGGGCATATTCGAAACCCGCAAGATCCCCGTCTTTACTACCTATGGGAAACGGGAAGGCTTGCTGATCCTGGGGCGGGACATCACGGCCCAGAAGCGCCTGGAGGCGGAGCTGCGACGACAGGTGGAGATCCAGGAACAACTCATGCAGTACAACCGCCTGCTAGGGAATGTAAATGAGGCCATTGCTCGGGCTGTGACGGCAGAGAAGCTCTTGCAGCGCATCTGTGAACTAACGGTGACGCATACCCGCGCGGCCCTGGTCTGGATTGCCCAGCCGGATACACAGGAATGGTTCCAAACCCTTGCTGCAGCAGGTAACACGGGCTATCTGCAAAAGATCCTGGCTTCCACTCGGGCAGATCTTCCCGAGGGCAATGGGCCAACGGGACGCTGCTGGCGGGCGCAGACAGCAAATTTCAATGGTCTCTTCACGCCCGATGATCCTCGTATGGCACCTTGGCAAGAGATTGCCAGGCAATTCGGACTGGCAGCCAGTAGCGCTATTCCCATCTTGCGTAGTGGCCAGATCTGGGGCGTTTTTACGATCTATCTGGGCCAGGAAGCCGACTTCACCCCGGAACTACGCGCTATTCTGAAAGAATTGGGACGAGACATCAGTTTTGGGCTGGATCACCTGGACACCCTGGAGCGGGAGCGACAGCTGCTGGAAGAGATCAAGGCACAGGCGACCACCGATTCTTTGACCGGCCTGCCCAACCGCCGGGCCCTGGATCTGGAGCTGGAGCGTGCCCTTTTCCGGGCCAGTCGTCGGCAACGCTTGCTGGCGGCCTGCATGCTGGATCTCGATGGCTTCAAGCCGGTGAACGATACCTATGGGCACGACGTCGGCGATCAACTGCTGATCGCCATCGGCAAGCGCCTGGCGGAGGTCCTGCGTGGCACCGATTTCCTCACTCGCCTTGGGGGAGACGAATTCATACTGCTGTTCGAAGACCTGGAGAATCTGTCTGATCTGCCCGCTATTTTGGACAGGATCGTGGACGCCGTGCAGTCGCCTCTTGCGCTCGGTAACGGGCAGGAGGTCCAGGTGAGCCTCAGCATGGGCGTGGCGATCCATTATGGGGGTGATCCGAAAGCAGGCGGGGGCGAGCTGCTACGCCTTGCCGACCAGGCCATGTACCAGGCCAAGGAGCACAAGCAAGAACGTCTGAAACCTTGGCTCATTGCCGGCGAAGCTCCCCAGCTGCGACGCAACAAGGCCCAAGAACTGATCGACCAGGGGGCAGTGGAGGTCTGGTATCAACCTATCCTGAATCTGCAACAGAGCCGCATTGTCGGTGTCGAGGCCCTGGGGCGGCTTCGTGATGAGACCGGAGAAATCTGGCCCCCAGCCCGCTTCCTGCCCCAACTGCAAAAAGAAGACCTTGCCACTCTGACGCGCAGGGTCATGGAGCAGGCCATCCGCGATCTCAGCACCCTGGATGCGCAGGGTCTGCAACTCTGGACATCGGTGAATATGGACCCTAGCTCGGTTTCGCCGGATTGCATTGCCTGCGTCAAGGAACGATTGCTTGAGGGAACCATCGATCCGTGCCGCATTACCCTGGAAATCCTGGAGGGCAGCGATTTTCAGGAGCAAAAGGAGGCCGTGACGGATCTGCTGGAACTCAAGGCACTTGGGGTCCGCCTGGCCCTAGATGATGTCGGCAGCGCCTACTCTTCCCTGCTGCGGATCAAGGAGCTGCCCATCGACAAAATCAAGCTGGACCAGGGCTTCGTCCGCACCCTGGAGGAACGACCAGAAGATCTGGCGTTTGTGCGCAGCATCCAGGGATTGGCCCAGGGGCTGGGTGTTGATCTCGTTGTAGAGGGTGTAGAAACCGCGTCCATCCAGGATGCCTTGCGGGCACTGGGCGTCGATCTGCTGCAGGGCTACGCCATTGCCAAACCGATGCCCCTGGAGCAGTTGCAGGATTTTCTGCAGCAACCCATCAGACTGCCGCAAGACTGCCCAAGTACGCTACTGGGACTCTATGCCGCCTCCCTGGTACACCACGAGGGCATCAAATCCGCCATTCGACTGCACTCCCGGCTGCTGAACCCGGTCATCCTGGCAGACGCCCGCTCCTGCGAAACTGCGGCGCAACTGCAGCGGCTACTTGCCGCAGATCCTGACACACTCGCCACCCTGAACGCGCTGCATGAGGAATATCACCATCAGCTCGCACAGTTGGAAGCCGTTGCTCTTTCGGATGCAGGTCATTCCCTGGACTGGACTGCGGCCGATGGCGCCGAGCGGGCCTTTCTGCAGGCCTTGCGCGACGTCTTTCATCAGAGACAACGGGAAGGTCGTGGTCCTGAGTAGGATAATCAAATGGCTTTGTTCCATGCGAACTTCTGCTGGCGGGAGGAATTGTTACAAAGGTGATTCATTACGATAACGCAGAAGTTAGCCGCTGGGTGCTTGGTGCTGTGTTGCTCGGGAGCTCAGATAGTTGGTCGATTCCGTGCGCAGGCAAATACGGGTGCAGCCGCCTAGCTGTCCATGCTTCTGAAATCACTGACGCACTAGTGTAGAGCGGTCTGCACCAATATGGTGCGCTAAGTGCCAACTATCACCCACAAGTGCCGATATGGTCACCGAATGGCGCAATGGCACATATATTGCCTATCGTATCGCGAAGAGATACGTAAGGATAACCGCAGTGATGAAAATTTGTGCCCCTATCTCCGATGCGTCTCCACCACTTCTAAACTCGACAAATTCTGACTCCGACTCCGTAGGAGCGAGGGGAGTTCAGGCCGGTGCCGGTGGGGTAACCTTCTGCCGACAGTTCTCCCTCAGAGGTGTCGGCCCCCGTAGAACTGAGCACGTTTTTCATCGACCTGATTGTTCCTGTCCTGGACAAAAAGCCTACAAGCCGAGGTTCCATTTTGAGTGGTCTTGTCCCAATCTCTGAAGGAAATTCATTTGTGATCCCTACTCCTGTAATGGAGCGCCTGCAGGCGCTGACCCGCCAGTATGATTTTTCGGCTTTTTTCATTGCAGCGGCAGCCCTGGCTGCGGAGAGCCTGGAAGCCGATGGTGCCGCATTCATCGTTCATGAGGGCAACAATCTCCGTTACTTGTTCTTTCATGGCCTACCTGCCAACTATGAGGCGTTATCGCAACACATATTTGCTGATGACGCCGGCATCAGCGGCGCAGCTTTACAAAATGACAGCATCATTTACACCCCAAATTATCCCCAAAGTATCTGGGCCATGCCCGAATATGTGGTTACCGGCCTTATGGGTAGCCTAGCCATACCCGTGCATGGCCCCAAAGGCTGTAGCGGTATCCTAGCAGTTTCCTGGTTCCACACGGCTCCCGCTCAACTTCCGGACAGCAATCTGCATCTGGCTCAACTTTTGGCCGACATGCTCGGCGCAGCGTGGCATCGGAAGGGAGTCGAGCAGCACTTGGAGCAGATCGCCACTTGCGATGTTCTTACCGGTGTCCCCAACCGCTACCAACTCGAAGAACGCATTCTCGCCGCCTGCGCCAGGGCGCAGCACAACGAGCACATGTTTGCCGTCATCCTACTCGACCTGGATGGCTTCAAAGGGGTCAACGATGCCATGGGACACCAAGCCGGGGATCGTCTCTTACGGGAGGTCGTAAGTCGACTCCAGGACGTAATACGCTCGGCGGACGTCCTGATCCGATATGCTGGCGATGAATTTGTTCTCCTTGTTGAGAACCTGCATCGATTACGCAACCTCGAAGAGCTTATGACCCGTATCATGACGGCCTTACGTATCCGCATGGGCTTCGATGAACAGCGCGTTGGCATTACCGTCAGTGCCGGGATCAGCGTTTATCCATTAGATAATGCCGCTCCTGCAGAATTGCTGCACCATGCTGACCAAGCACTCTACCGAGCCAAGACTGAGGGTGGTAATGGCTGGCGAATCTACAATCAAGAGGAGGGCCAGCGCGTCCTGATACGACAACGGCTGCGTGGGGAGTTGGATCGAGCCCTGCAAGAGTCCGAATTCATTCTCTACTGGCAACCCATCATCTCTCTACGCACGGGTAACTGCGTCGGTGCCGAGGCACTGTTGCGCTGGCAGCACCCCAGCCGTGGGCTTCTCTTGCCTGGCGCCTTTTTGGATGTCGCCGAGGATTCCCTCATTATGCAGCGCATCGGTCAGTGGGTGATGAAGGCCGCCTGCCAGCAGGGAGAGATCTGGCACGCTGAGGGCACGGACCTGGATATCCACATCAACCTTGCCGCCCGCCAGGTAGAAAACCACCGCCTTTGTGAAGATTTGCGGCGCAGCTTGAGCGCGTGCCCTGGTCTTCCTGCCGAAAAACTGTGCCTAGAACTAGTGGAGCGCATCGCATTGCGGGACATCCAAAAGACTGCCCAGCTGATTGCCGATTGCCGAAGTATTGGCGTGCATTTTGCCTTGGACGACTTTGGTACTGGCCCAGCGGCTCTGCAGTACCTGCTGGAGTTGGACTGCAATCAAATCAAGATCGACCACAGCTTTGTCATTCCCATGGCGCATAGTCGCCGCCATGCGCAAATGGTACAGGCAATGATCCAGATGGCCCATGCCCTGGATGTGGCCATCACTGCGGAAGGGATAGAAAATGAAGATAGCCTGCGGCTGTTGCGCGATATGGATGCCGATCAGGGGCAGGGATTTGGCATTGCCAAGCCCATGCCGGCCAGCGATTTCAGCGTTTATCTGCGTGATGATTCCGTGGTCCTTTAGAGATTCAACTGCGGTGAATGGACAATTGCCGCCCAGCTTCTATTTTACTACATCAGGGAGGCGCTATGACTTTGCCTAATGAGCAGGATGACCTGAACTATCTATCAAATTTTATGGTTGGATTACGACAAGATCAGGATCGCTTGCGCGATATACAGGTCAAGTACGATCATTTGACACTACTTGGTCAAATGTTGAGCGCCGGCACGAATATCACCAGCATGCGCGAAGATTTCAATGTGTTGGCCGAGACTCTTCTCGGTCAATTAGCCAGCGAGTTGTATAATAAGACGGTACTTAACCTGAAATCGACGGCGCGGATAGCTATAGACATTTTGATCCGCAACCTTTTCGAACGCACTGCTGACATCGGTTTCCTTGCCACGGATAGTGATATCTGCGCCTATGCACAGGCTTGCGAGACTAATCGGGCGGCTGTTCATGTGGACGATCCACAGCGAGTCTCCTTAAAAGCCCGCTTTATGGAATACGTGCGCAAGTACTCCGTATATCACGATATCATATTGCTTGCCCCGGACGGCAGGATCCTGTTACGGCTGAATGGCGATAGCGTTGGAACCTGTTCGAGCGATCCACTGATTGCCGCATCGCTGGGCACCGCCGATGCCTATGTAGAGACGTTCCGTCCCATCGATCTGCTCCCAGGAGATGAATCTCCTCTGATTTATTCTTACCGGGTGATGTCCAAGGATGGAAACAGACCGGTCGGCGTTTTATGCTTGTGTTTTCGATTTCAAGATGAGTGCCAGCGAATATTTAAAAATTTAGTAACTGACTCCGACTGGACGGTAGTAACCATTCTTAATTCTGATGGGAGAATCATTGCGAGTAGCGATGCCTACCAATTCCCAGTCGGTGCAAAGGTAACAGAAGTAAAGAATGATGGATGTCGTGTTACTCGCTTTGCTGGCCGAGAATATCTAGCAACAACGCAACAGGCTCAGGGTTATCAGGGTTATATGGGAGCAGGTTGGCAGGGACATAGCCTGGCGCCGTTAAATCACGCTTTCGAGATGGCCGTCGCTCATGAAATTGTCAACGTTCCTGCGACTATTTTATCCGGTGTGTTGGAGACCGCGAGCATTTTCTCTCCGGACCTGAGAGCCATTCCCCTACGTGCTGCCAGCATTCAACGAGAGCTCAATCGGGCGGTGTGGAATGGTAACACCTGGCTATCGCGGGACCGGCAAACTCTAAACACCTCTTTTGCCAAGGTGTTGCTGCGGGAGATAGGCAATACAGGTGTCCATACGCTAGACGTCTTCAGCCAATCCACGACCAACCTTTATAAAACAGTGGTATCCTCCGTGCTCTACAATTGCTCCCTCCAAGCTGCCCTAGCCATTGACATCATGGATCGCAATTTATATGAGCGGGCAAATGATTGTCGTTGGTGGGCACTGACCAGCGCCTTCCGGGAAGTTCTCGACCAATCAGGAGATGTGGAGGAGCAGCAACGGCAACAACTCGAGGTAATCCTGACTGGTATCAATAGGCTTTACACTGTCTACCATAATTTACTGATTTTTGATCGTACGGCAAAAATTATCGCGGTGTCGAATCAGACGTATAGCAATCTAGTGGGAAAGACATTGCAAGCTGCATGGGTAATGCCCACACTCGGCCTGCATGATAGCCAAGGCTATTGTGTATCTGCTTTTGAGCCTACCGAGTTGTATGCAGGACGCCATACCTATATCTATGCCGCAGCCATACCCCCTCTGAATTGTGCCACTGCCGCCGTCGGCGGTGTAGCTATTGTCTTTGACTCCACCCCGCAATTGCGGGCAATGCTCCTCGATGCGTTACCACGGAACAGAGATGGTTCCTTCGTGGAAGGCGCCTTCGCCATTTTTGCGGAACGCAACGGACAAATTGTTGCCAGTAGTGACCAAACTATTGCTGCAGGCACAAAGATAGCGATAAATCGTGAGTTTTTTGAACTGAGTGGTGGAGAGGGATATGCTAACATCGTCGAATTTAACGAGAGGTATTATGCTGTTGGCTCACGTATGTCATCAGGTTATAGGGAATACAAGGGGCAAGCGGATGCCTATCGCAATGACATCGTCGCATTGGTGCTTGTTCCCCTGTCCAGGGAATTGAGTCGGTTTGATGTGCATAAAACTGCGCAGCGTCAATATAGCAATGATCATTCTCCCTACCGAACCAGTGGAGATGATGTTCTGGAAGTGGCGACCTTTTATGTAGGTAACGGCTGGTACGGCATCCGCCTGGAATATGAGATCCAGGCTATTGATCCACAGCCAATCACCCAGACCCCTAAATCTCCATCTTGGGTACATGGTTGTATCGTGCACCAGGATCAGGTCCTTCCCATCATCGATCTTGCGTCATTTCTCCCTCGCGGCAAAGAAGCCGTCGGTGATCGACAGATCATGGTCATCAGAGTGCCTGAAAAAGAGATGTGTTTTGCAGTGATCGTAGATGAACTGGGGGACACGCGAGAGATTGCACTTTCTCAACTGGAAGAGGCACCGACCTCTATGAGTGGTACTACTGCTTTGATCGAAAGCCTCGTCAAGCCTCGCGGGACGGATCAGGACCAGCGGATCCTGATGATCTTATCAGTGCAGCACCTCCTAGAACGCCTTTCGCCCCTAGAGATGCGCGCCCAAAGTCCGATTGGCGAGTGCGAGCATATCTGCTCGTGTTAGGGACTGTAAGTGATGATAGCGTTGTAACTAGAGGATCCGCCAAACCCACGTAGTGCTTGCCCTGAAAATTCTTTCGACTTTTGTCGAATTGTCCGCATCTTTCGGTCTGACGGAGAGTTGCTGGCATCTCCGATAGAAGGGGCTGTTTCCGTGTCCTTTCTTCGTGGCCTGCGTCTGACGTCTTTTCATGCAATGGGGCCGGGATCTTCCTGATAGTGCATCCGTGCCCGCCAAACTCTCCTCCCGGTCATTCATCTTGATCTCGGTGTTCAGGGCATCCCACATCTTGTCGGTAATCGTCATCAGCGAGTTCTTCCGGATTCCAGGGTGGCGATCCGCCGTTCGGAGGCTTCGACCAAGGCTGGTACCAGAAATGCCCAATGGTGCAGCGCAAAGTTGCCGCTTGTGGGTGATGTCGGGAATTTCTATACTGAAGTCCTAGAATGTCACAAGGGAGCGTTTTTATGCACACACATCTCGTTATCCGGGTTCCGCGGCGGAGCTGGCAGGCGTTGCTTCTGGGTTGTGCCGGTCTCTTGGCTGCGCCGCTGGCGGTCGCTGACGGGGAGTTCCCCGCCAAGGTACCAGTACCTGCCAACAACCCCATGACCCCCGCCAAGATTGAGCTGGGCAAGCAGTTGTATTTTGATCCCCGAATTTCTCTTTCTGGAACTGTGTCTTGTAACAGCTGCCATATGGTGCAAAGTAATGGTAGCGATAATCTTCCCCTGTCTTTCGGGGTTTTTGGTCGAGTCGATGTCCCGCGTAACACGCCTACGGTCTACAACGCCGCCTTCAATACGGTCCAGTTTTGGGACGGGCGAGCCAGCAGTCTGGAGGAGCAGGCGAAAGGGCCCATCCTCAATCCGGTGGAGATGGGTATGCCCAACGCACAGGCGGTAGTCGACGTTTTGCGCAAGATTCCGGGGTATCATGCGCAATTCACGCAGGTTTTTGGTGGCAAGGAACCGATCACTTTCGACCATGCGGTGGAAGCGATCGCCAGCTTTGAGCGTACCCTGGTGACACCGGATAGTCCCTATGATCGCTTTGTAAAAGGCGATAAAAAGGCCCTGGACGTGACGGCGCAAGAGGGACTGAAGTTGTTCAACTCGGTGGGCTGTGGTACCTGCCACGCCGGCCCCATGTTCGATAACCCCGGGCTGCCGATGGGCGAGGGCTTTTATCAAAAATTTCCGGCCCAACCGCAGAATACTGCCTGCGCAAAATACGTGCAGAAATATCACCTGCATGGCGATTTGGGACGCTACGACGTGACGCACAAAGACGCCGACAAGGAACGGTTCCGAGTACCGGGCCTGCGCAACGTTGCCCTTACTGCACCTTATTTCAACTACGGTACGGTTCCCACTCTGCAAGAAGCTGTCCGGGTCATGGCCGCCTGTGAGTTGGGCAAAACCCTAACGGATACCCAGACCAAGCAGATCGTGGCATTCCTGAATAGTCTGACCGGCAAGTTTCCGCAGGTAACACTCCCGCATTTGCCCCAAACCCCGGATTCCACCTTGCTCATGAAGGTCGCGGATATGGCGAAGGAGATACAGAAAAAATAGCGTATACGCCAGGGCGGCGTGTCGGTCCCGTTCCGCGCGAACGCCGACCTACGCCGCGCCGAGGGTGCTAGACGGGATGGTTCGATGCTGACGATTGCCCTGAGAATGGCAATGTAGGATTATGGCCGGCTGATCAGTAAAGGCATGTTCCCGATGCAGAACCCTCTTTTTTTCGCCCAAGACCAATATTTGCAGGATGCGGCATTCACCGGCCTGTTGCAGGAATCTGGCATAACGATTCTCCAGGATTTTATGGAGTATCGACCCTATGCCGAGCAGTTTATCCAACAGTACGTTCCCGAGCCTTTGCCCCAGACGGTGATCCTGGGGCTCAATCCGGGGCGTTCGGGGGCCGCTTTGACCGGCATCCCCTTCCTTGATTTCCGCAGTTTGGCAAATTTGCTACCGGATATGCCTTTGCCGCGCAACGACACCGAGCCCTCGGCCAACTTCTTTCAGCGGGTGGTGCAGAACGTGGGCGTTAGAAGTTCTACCGCACGTTCTATGTGAGCAATGTTGCAGCGGTGGGCTTCCTGCGCGATGGCAAAAACTGCAATTATCCAGAGCTTCCCATATCCGCGCAGCGAGTGGTCGTGGAACGTTTTCTGGCCGAGATGGCGCAGATTCAGCCGAAGCGCATCATTGCCTTGGGGCGAGAGGTGGAAGCTACGGTGCAGCGGCTCTTTCCTGACGGTAGCGTGCGTATTTCCCACCTGCCGCATCCGTCCTGGATCATGACCTACCGCTTGCGGGAGGCGCAATCATGGGTGCGGCGCTACACCCAGATGCTGTTGCAGGGCTAGCGATTGGTCGCCGCGGGCTGGCGGCGTATGATGGCACTTTGCTGATACAGAGAGGAGGCCGTCATGGCTGATGAGTTGCCGGTTCTACCTGCCAAACGCAAGCTTGAACCGCTCTGCCAAAAAATCGGTCTGCCGACCATTCGTGCCGTGGTGGACGATTTTTACGATCGCATTCAACATCATCCCACTCTGGCGGAGCCCTTCGCCATTGTTGGCGACTGGACCTTGCACAAGGAACGTCTCACCCATTATTGGTGGACGGTGATGGGAGGTTTACCGTACCAGGATTTTCGCTATGCCCTGGGCGACAAGCACGCTCCTGTCGGGGTGACCAATGCCTTGGTAGACGACTGGCTACAGCTCTTTCACGAGACGATGCTAGACCATCTCGATGCGGACCTCGCCAAGCGTTGGTTGGGCCTGGCGAGTGGAATTGGCGAGTCGCTACGACTGATGTTCGCCCGCGACGCATAGACGCGGGGTCTGTTCCTCGCCCTGTCCAAGAAAGAAGCGATAGGCGGGATTGTCGGTCTCTTCGGCGTAGGGCAGGCCGAGGCGTTCGAGCATATCCCGGAAGGCTGCGGAATCTTCGGGCGGCACTTCAAATCCGGCCAGTACGCGATCGAAATCGACGCCATTGTTGCGATAATGAAAGAGGCTGATGTTCCAGCGCCCGCCGACCTTATCGAGAAACTCCATGAGGGCGCCGGGGCGCTCGGGAAATTCAAAGCGAAAGATACGCTCATTACGGGCCTGCACCGCATGGCCGCCGACCATGTGACGGATATGCAACTTGGCCATCTCGTCATTGCTGAGGTCTAGGGCGGTATGTCCCGTATCACGGAGCCCCTGCAGTAGCCCCTCGGCGTCAGCCCGGTCCCGCACGGCAACGCCGACAAAGATCTGCGCCTCGTCACGACGATGCAGGCGGTAATTGAATTCGGTGATGACGCGCTGTCCGCCAATGGCGGCACAGAAGGCCTGGAAGGCCCCGGGACGTTCGGGGATGGTAACAGCAAACAGGGCCTCGCGCGCTTCCCCAATTTCGGCGCGCTCGGCGATAAAACGCAGTCGGTCGAAGTTCATGTTGGCGCCGGAGAGGATGGCCACCCACGCCCCTTGGCCGGCCTGTGCGGGCTCTTCCAGCGCCAGATGCTTCAGCCCGGCAAGCGCTAGGGCCCCGGCCGGCTCCATCACCGTGCGGGTCTCGTCGAAGATATCTTTGATGGCGGCGCAGATTTCGTCATTGCTGACGCGCACGATCTGATCGACGTACTGGCGGCAGAGGGCGAAGGTGTGCTCGCCTACCTTGCGCACGGCGACACCGTCGGCAAAGATGCCGACCTGATCCAATTCGATCCGCTCCCCAGCCTGCAGGGATTGATACATCGCATCAGCTTCGAAGGGTTCGACGCCAATGATGCGGATCTCCGGCACGATACTTTTCAGGTAAGCGGCCACGCCAGCGATCAGACCGCCACCCCCCACGGGCACAAATATCGCATCGAGGGCACTCCCGCGCTGGCGCAGCAGTTCCGCCCCCACGGTGCCCTGACCGGCAATCACCAAGGGGTCGTCGAAGGGATGGACAAAGACCATGCCGGTTTCGGCGATGATCTGCTGACAATAGGCCTGCGCGTCGGAATAGCTGTCACCGTGCAGAATGACCTCGGCACCCAGGGTCTGGACGGCGCGGACCTTGATTTCCGGGGTGGTGCGCGGCATGACGATGCTGGCGCGGATGCCTAGGAACTGAGCGCTACGGGCAACTCCCTGGGCATGATTGCCGGCACTCGCGGCGATGACCCCCCGGCGCCGCTCCTCATCGCTCAGTTGTGCGATCCGGTTGTAGGCGCCGCGCAGCTTGAAGCTGAATACCGGCTGCAGATCTTCGCGTTTGAAGAGGATCTCCCGCCCCAGACGGGCGCTCATTTTGGGCGCGGCTTCGAGTGGTGTTTCGCGGGCGACGTCATAGACCCGGCTGCAGAGAATTTCGCGGAGCAGATCTTTCACTCTGGGCTTCCGTGGCTTGGAGGAAGGGGACCGTCGGGGCGCAACCACTGGCGAAACTGGTCGATGTCTTTTTGCAGGGCGGTGTTGGCCTTTTCCTCCATCGCCTCATAGTGGGCCAGGACTTCTTTGCCCAGCTCGGTGAGAAAGGCGCCGCCACCGCGCGTGCCGCCCGTCGCCGTGCCTACCAATGGGCCGACGAAGGAACGATTCATGGTGTCGACCAGCAGCCAGGCGCGCCGGTAGCTCATGTTCATGGCCCGTGCCGCAGCCGAGATCGAGCCCTTTTCCTCGATGCGATGCAATAGTTCCGCCTTGCCGGGGCCAATGGCGATGGCCTCGGCCAGCAGTATGCGCAGCCTCGGCGCGATGACATGACTATGCTTCTGCATCTGGGTCCTCTCCCTGAAAAAAGCGCAGGATTCGCTCCGGAAGCCAGTCGGTATCTCCGGGGAATCTACCTTGCACGTAGGCAACATGGCCGCCGCGCTGGGTGAAACAGCGATGCACGGCGCGACCGCGGGGCCATTTCGCAACGGCATCCAAGGGTACGATAGGATCATTGCGACTATTGATCAACAGCGTGCGCGTGCGCACCTGCGCGAGGCCTGGCCCGGAAGAGCTCTGCTGCCAGTAGCTCAGGGCATCGGGAAAGCCATGGACCGGAGCGGTGAAGGCATCGTCAAAGGCGCGCAGACTCTTGCTGCAGCGCACCGCCTGCCAATCCACCAGGTCGGGAAATCGTTGGGCATAGCGCCCCATCTGTCGTTTCAGGGTGCGGACAAAATACTGTTCATAGAGGGGGCGAGCGGCGATATATGCGGCCGTGGCCACCAGATCGACCGGCGCGCAGACCGCGGTGGCTGCCGTCAAATAGTTTGGGTGATTCTCACCCAGATATTTCAGTAGGGCATTGCCGCCGAGAGACACGCCGACGGCGTATAGCGGCCGCTGCAACGCATGCAACCGCTCGATGATCCAGGCAATTTCCGCGCTGTCACCGGCGTGGTAGGCGCGCGGTAGAAGATTGTCGATGCCGCCGCAGCCGCGAAAATTGATGAAACAGCCTGTCCAGCCCACTCGCTGCAGGGCTGCGCCGAGGGATAGGGCATAATGTCCACGACTGCTACTACCCAGGCCGTGAAAAAGAACCAGCACCGGGCTATCGCCCTGGCCATCCACCCAGTCGACGGCAATGCGATCTTGATCTGGTGTCGTCCAGATTTCGCGACGCAGAGAGACCTGCGGTCGGCGGGAAAAAAACAGCGCCCAAACGGTTTCGAAATCGCCGTTTGGGAGCCAGATGGGGGAACGAAAGTGGCAGGAGAGCGTCAATCTTCGATGTAGGCGTCGTGCGCCCGGAGGTATTGCTCCAGCTCTTCGATGCAGCTGCCGCAACCGGAACCGCAGCCCGCATGCACCATCAGCAGCTCCATAAAGGGTAGGGGCTGGGCGCGCTGACGCTCGAGGATCTCCTGAAAAGTGGCTGCCGAGCAACAGCAATAGGGACTGTCGTCGATTTCCTGCGCTTCTGCTGACATTCTCGCTGCGTACCTCGATCATCCATGTGGTGCGAAGAGGGAGACTCGAACTCCCACGCCTTGCGGCGCTGGAACCTAAATCCAGTGCGTCTACCAATTCCGCCATCCTCGCGTCTGCGTTATCTTATCCCCTGGGGCCCTTCTGGACAACGACGGAGTCAAATTATGGCCAAGTCTCCGCAACGCCTACGTCAGCTTTTAGCGGTGGAAGCCGCGCGTATCATGGTCGATGAAGCCGTGGGCGATTTTCGCAGTGCCAAGGAGAAGGCCGCACGCCGGCTGGGCGTCCATGCCCAGCAACACTGGCCTAGCAACACGGAAATCCACAGCGAGTTGCAGGCGCGCCTGCAGCTTTTCCATGCGGATACCCAACCCCAGGCCTTGCGCCATTTGCGGGAAATCGCCCTGTACGCGATGGAGTGGCTGCAAGAGTTTCAGCCACGTCTGGTCGGCCCAGTGTGGGAGGGTGATGCGACGGAACACAGCAAGATCATCTTGCATCTCTTTGCCGATGCCCCGGAAAGCGTGCTGTTTTTCCTGCTCGATGCCCAGGTCGAATATGAGGAAGGCTGGCAGCGCCTGCGTTTTGGCGATGCCAATGCCATGGATTACCCCACTTTTTTACTGGAGTTTGAGGGGGCACCCCTGCGCCTGGTGGTCTTTGCCCTGGACGAAGACCGCCGCAGCCCCGCCTCGGCGCGCGATGGCAAGCCCCTGCCGCGGGGCAGCATCGCGCAGTTACAGCGGCTCTTGGCCGCGGAAAATCCCTGCTGATTTAGCCGAGCAGGGTGGGATAATCGGTATAACCCTCTGGTCCTGGGGTATAAAAGGTGTCAGGGTTGGGCTCATTGAGCGTGGCGCCGCTGCGAATGCGCGCGGGTAAATCGGGATTGGCGAGAAAGGCGGTGCCAAAAGCCACGGCGTCCGCTTTGCCCTCGGCTATCGTATTTTTTGCCTCTTCTGGGCTATATCCCATGTTGACCACGAGCTTGCCGCAATAGTTTTTACGCACGGGAGTCAATACATCTGCCGTCTGCTTCCCATAAAAATCGCCGCGCATGAGGTGGAGGTAGGCGAGGTTCTTGTCATTGAGGGAGTTCGCCAGCCAGGTATAGAGCCCTGCAGGATCGCTGTCTTTCATGTCATTGAAGCTGTTGAGTGGCGAGAAACGCACGCCAACACGATCCGCTCCGATGGCTGCACATACAGCATCCAGGACCTCGAAAAGGAAGCGGGCGCGGTTTTCCCGACTCCCTCCGTAGGGGCCCTCACGATGGTTGCTCCCGTCGCGCAGGAATTCATCGATCAGGTAGCCGTTGGCCGCATGGACTTCGACCATGTCGAATCCCGCTGCCCGAGCGTTGCGGGCCGCCTGCGCAAAGCCTTCAACGATGGCTGGGATTTCGTCGTCGGTCAGCGCGCGTGGTATGGTGTAGGCCTGTTTTCCCTTGGGCGTGTGGACTTCTTCATTGGCAATGGCGATGGCACTCGGTGCCACCGGGATCGCGCCATTGTTGAGATCGGGATGGCAGGCACGCCCACCATGCCAGATCTGCAAGGCAATTTTTCCGCCGGCCTGATGTACGGCATCGGTTACCTTACGCCAGCCGGCGATCTGCTCAGCGGAATAGATGCCGGGTTCATGCCAGAACGCTGAATTACCCGGCAAAATCATGGTCGCTTCGGCGATGATCAGGCCGGCGCTTGCGCGTTGGGCATAGTATTCGGCCATGAGCAGCGTAGGCACGTGCTCGCCTTCGGCACGGCAGCGAGTGAGAGGGGCCATCAATATTCGATTGTCGAGTTCAATGGCGCCCAAGGTCAGGGGAGAAAATAGGTCCGTCATACTGGCTCCTCATCTGGATCGACTGCCGAGAATGATACCGACCGGTCAGTCGGTGTGCAACCGTGCCTGCGTTATCGGCCCCCGACGTTGCTGTCTTTCAACTGTTTTGTGGCTTGTGTGGCCGGAAATAGACCCACGCCGCCAGGAACAGGAAGGCAAAGATGTAGATGTTGGTGGTGCCGAGGACGTCGCCCTTGTTGGCGGTGCTGCCCGGCAGATAGGGCGCACCCCAGCCCTCGGCGGTGGTCCAGACACCGAAGCTATAGGCGATGCCGACGGGAATGATCCAGCGGAGCTGCTTGCCGCCGATCAGCAGAAAAAGGGCGATCATGCTCTCCGCTAGCGCCGCGAAAACCCCGAAGAGAAAAGGCCCCAAGGCGTTGATGACGGTGATGAAGAAGGTGATGTAGGCGGCAATCCATGCCGGCTCTCCGGGCAAGGCTTGCTGGAGATATGTGACGGCGTTGTGCAGGAAAAAGGGCTGCCACTTCCAGAAGGCGTCGAAGACCCAGAGCAGGCCGAAGAGGATGCGCGCGGTGTGCATGGCCGCGGGGGAAAGACGCCCGGGGCGCGTGCCAGCTAGACTCCAGCAGTCCCAAGAGCGACTGGTAATGACAAAAACAAAGACTAGCGCGTAGATGATGGCGGTTCCCGGATCCGTGGCGCCTTGGGTGTAGGGGCCGCCGAAACCGCCAACGGTGCTCCATAGCCAAAGGTTGTAAAACACACCGACGTAGGCAAAGAAGGGCAAAAAGACTCCGCTGATCAGGCTGACGGCGAGAAGCACATCCAGCACAATGGTGATCCAAGCGACCAAGTTCGGGCCAATACCGGTGACCACTGATGCCATCCAGTGTCCATAGGCCATTACCCAGGCGGGTTGCCCACTGACCCAATCCGCACTGAAGGTATCCAGAAAATGTGCACGGTAGGCTGGACTCAACTGCAGAGCAGTGTTGATCAGCCAGACGAACCCAAAAAGGATACGCACCGCAGCAAAGGCGCGTTGTTGGGGGGAATACTCGGCAATCGTGGGTTCTGCGGTAGTGGCGGTAGTCATTCATGAACTCCTTATTTTGCTGGAGATAAAAACTCTATCATCAGGTCAGTGCATGGCTCGTTGTGAAATTGTACCTCTTTCATTCGGGAAAACCAGTTAGTACAGAATCTTCTTTCGATCATGGTTTAGCGACTCGGAGTAGTGCGATTTTTTCCCGATTGTAAATTTCATAGCGTATCAGTACGATCTTTGCCTGGTAGGGGGATTCTACCTGAGAAATAAGTTTACTTAGGTCAGTTGCCGGACAGACGACATAGAGAGGCCTGTTTCCCATGTAGTTCCTGATATTTGTTGTATCTTGTAGATGGTGGATAGTCATGGCGCCACGCGCTGCATAAAACAGAAAGTCGGGCTGAAACCACTGCCATGACGCGAGGCGATAAGGCGCCCCCGCCTGAATTTGGAAAATTTTTTCCGCCATCTCCCGAGAGGGTTTCAGCCGGTTGAACTCCGGCGTATACAGAAACACCACAAGTACGCTGAGTGCCACCGCGCCACCAGCCAAACTCAGCAGAGCCCAGAGGACACGCTGTCGCCAGATCCAGACCCCAGCTACCAGTGCGGCGACGATGTAGGGCGTACCAAGCCATAGCATGCGTGGGATTTCCGGCTGCCGCATGGGTACGATCCAGCCACCAAACGTCGTCAAGAGGACGCCGATGGCAAACAGAACGCCAAGTGACAGAGCGTCGGACTTGGTGAGGCCCTTCTGCGTTGCTTGCAGTCGCGAGTCGAGATGCGTGGCTAAGAGAATCGCCAGTGGTGGATAAGACTCCCAGACATAGCTCGGCAGCTTGGTTGCGGAGAGGCTGAAGAAGATGATCCAGACCGCCGCCCAGAGCAGCATAAACTGGTTTTTGACCTGTTGCTTGTCCTGAGTCAGTGCCCTTGTCCTTTTTAACCAAAGCAGCGCCTGTGGTAGGAACACCGACCAGGGTAACATGCCGAGGAAGACGCTAAGTACATAATAAAACCACGGGCCCCGATGACCTTGCATGCTCGCATCAAAGCGGCCAATATTCTGCTGCAATAGAAAGAGCTTGTCCCACATCCAATGCGTTTCTAGGCCGACTGCGACGTACCAAGGCATGAGCAGTATCAGGAACAGCGGTAGCCCGAGTCCAAGCTTCCCCTGCTGCCACAGAAAGTGGAGATTTTGCTGTACGATCAGAAAAATAACGACGATCAATCCTGGTAACAGGAACGCGATTGGACCTTTATCCAGCGTTCCCAAAGCAAGTGCTAGATAGAATGAGAATAAAGCGTTGCGCCTGACCTGGGGATCCAGATAGGCCAGCAAGAAAGATAGCAGCGCGGCAGTTGTGGCAAGGATCAGCAGAGGATCGGGCGTGGCGCTACGAAAGATCACGGTACTGTGGAGGATGGTGGCGATTATCAGAGCAGACAGAAAGGCGATTTTCTCGCTGTACATTCGGCGAACGACGCTGACGATCAGCAATACTAGCAGCGCTCCCACGATCGCCGATCCGATGCGTAAACCAAAAGAATCGAGGCCGAACAGTTTTATCCCTGCCCACATCATCCAATAATTCAGGATCGGCTTGTCAGGAAGAATCTGGCCGTTGTAGGTAGGCAGAATCAGGTTGTGATTCGCCATCATTTCTTTCAAGGATTGCGCGTAGATAGGTTCATCGATATCCCATAGGCTGGTGTTTCCTGTACCCCAAGAAAAATACAGTATAGAGACCGAAAAAATCAGCATCTCCTGCACTAGAAATTTATAAATTTTCTTTTTTTGTTGCATGCTCTATCAATTCTTCCTTTCGTTGTCTGGGTTATTAATCCAGAGATCCTGAATCAAATATAGTGGTCGCTGCTTGCTTTCTTCGTAAATTCTGGAAATATACTCGCCAAGCACCCCCAGTGCGATGAGCTGAACCCCACCCAGGAACAATATTGTTACCATAAGTGAGGGATATCCCTTTACCGAGTTTCCACAACATATGGTTTCGATAATCATGTAGATGGCATACAGAAAAGACGTAAATGCGATCGTTATGCCCATGTAGGAGGCGAATTGCAGCGGTACGTGGCTGAACGATGTGATCCCCTCCAGCGCCAGCTGCCATAATCGCCAATAATTCCAGCTGCTTCGTCCATTTTGGCGTGCGTCTCTTTGAAAATATATTGATGTTGTCTTAAAGCCAGTCCACGCAAACAGACCCTTCATGTAACGGCGGCGTTCGGGTAGGCGTTTCAGGGCCTCTAGCACCTTCCGCGACAGCAAACGGCAGTCCCCAGCGTCATGGGGAATTTCAATGCTACTCACCCGGTTCAGAACGCGGTAGAACAGGAAGGAACTCATTCGTTTTGCATAGGATTCTCCCGAGCGTCGCTGGCGCACCGCATTTACCACGTCGTAGCCCTCCAAGAATTTTGTAAAGAGGGGTTGGATCAACTCGGGGGGGTCCTGTAGGTCGGCGTCCAGAGGGATGGCAACATCGCCGGTAGCATGGTCTAGTCCTGCGGACAATGCCGCCTCTTTACCAAAATTGCGGGAGAGATTGATGATCATTACCCGATCATCCCGATCTCGGAGCGCGAGCAATCGCAATAGGGTGTCGTCGCTACTGCCGTCGTTGACGAAGATGATCTCCCACCTTTGCTCTAATTTTTGCAGCACCGCCCGGGTACGGTCGAAGAGGGAACTGATATTGGCGGATTCATTGTAGCAGGGAATCACCACCGATATTCTATAGAACTCGTTCTCTTGCGTTTTTTCATTTTTCAATAGGATGTGCTCTGATTCCATGTGGGCTAGCGGAAGACGCCAACGCTTGCTGATCAATATGAAGAGCGGCAGCAGAGCCTGTTCGACCACTTGCAAGGATAACGTGGCAAGCTTAGGCGAAAATTAGGGAATTCCCGATCGTGGTGGGAGAAGTGTCGAAAAACGGTCCGTTTGACCTGGCTTGGCGCCCCCTCGAGCTACCGAGGGTGGCGCACCTTTTTGGCTTCAGCGACGCAACTTACAAGTCTTGATTCCAAACAGGGAATAGGCTGGGCACCAGCCAATCAGCCCGGTGCCCAATGGGATCACTCCCAACCAACCCCAAGGACTTTGCGGCCCCCAAAATACGAGGCTGATGACTACCGCCCCGATAATGATGCGTATGCCGCGATCCAGTCCGCCCTCATTGTGCAATGTTTGCATGTTCATGACCTTACCCCCATTACCCTTGGAAAGGAGTTTCATGATTGCAGGGCAGGGGCAAGACGTCAGTGACAATATCACAAAATTAGGGGCTGTTAGCCAGCTCTTTCAGTGCCTCACGGTCCAGTAAATGAATTTGTCGATGTTGCCGTCGAATCCAGCCGCGTGCTTCGAAGTCCCGCAAGCTGCGACTGATTACCTCACGGGCGGAACCAAGCTCGGCGGCAATGGCCTGGTGCGTTATGGACAGCGTATCCCCCTCTGCGCCCTGATGCAGTAGTAGGCGGGCCAGACGGATATCCAGGCGGGTAAAAAGCACTTCTTCGACCAGGGCAAATAGTTGTGTCAGGCGGTCGCCGTAGGCGCGAAACACGAAACTACGAAAATCCGGGTTGTCTGCGATTGCGGCCTGGAAGTGTTGGCGTGAAAACGCTACGGCGCTGCCCACGTTCTCGCTGATCCCGGTCGCGGGATAGGCGTGCCCATTAAACAGGCAGGCGGTGGTCAGTATGCAAGACTCCCCTGGCCCAATCCGATACAGCACGATCTCCCGGCCACTGACAGAGACCTGCTGCACACGAATCTGACCCTCCTGCACCAGAAGATATTGCTCGCAAAGGCTCCCGTTCTGAAAGATGAGGCTACCGGCGGCAAATCGCAGCTGTCTGGCTGCAGCCAACAGCACCGCACCAGTTTTCGTCTGCTGCAAAGCGCGAAGGTCTGGAAACTGCTCCAGCCAATCGGTGTTCATCTATCGATCGTCGTCATTCATGACTCCTGGATTTGCGCAGCGGCAGAATCTTCTGCAGGGTGACATAGATTCCTGGCATTACCAACAGCACCAAGGGAATCTCGGCCACCAGACCGGAAATGATGGCAACCGCCAGCGGTGCCTGCATTTCGGCACCGGCGCCAATGCCCAGGGCCAGAGGTAACAAGGCGAGAATGGCGATAATGGCGGTCATGAGCACTGGGCGTAGGCGTATGGCGCCAGCCCGCACGAGCTCTTCCGGATTATGGTTACGCAGCTCTGCGAAGTAGAAGATCGCCGTTTCGGTGACGATGCCAACGATCATGGTCATGCCGATCATGGCCGTGAGATTGCGCTCGGTGCCGGTCAGCCACAAGCCCACGAATACCGCCCCCAATGCCAGTAGTGCGGTGATCAGGATGCTGAACACGATGGCAAAGTTTTCGTAGAGGAAGAGGAGCAGCGCCGCAACCAGAAGAATTGCTGCGAGCAGGACCAGGGCCAGGTCGTGCATGGCCTTTTGCTGTTCCTGATAGAGGCCGCCGTATTCCAGGTACACTCCGGACGGCAGTTGGAGTTTGGCCAGACGCTGCCGGATTTGCGCGAGGACCGTACCCATTGCATGGCCGTTTTCGATACGTGCGGTGACGGCAACCATGGGTTGCAGGTTTTCTGCATCCAGCTCCGCCTGGCCGGGCTGGATGGAGATCGTAGCTATCTGATTGAGGAAAAAGGTCTGTCCGTTCGGTGCAATCAGCGGCAGATGGCGCAACTGCTCGATCCGTTGCGCGAGGTCTCGCGGGGCACGCAGCCGCACGCCGATCATTTCCTCGCCGTGCGGGATTTTGGTGACCACCTGCCCCTGCAGCAGGGTGCGCAGCTGTTGGGTGACCTCGGCGGGGGTCATGCCGGCAATGGCCTGCGCGCGCAGAGGATCGACGTGGATGTCGATGGCATCCCCGGCAATGGTGATGCCGTCAAAGGCCTCGGTGACCCCGGGGACGCCCTCGATCGACCGGGTGATCTGCCGCGCAATGGGTTCCAATTCCTGGGGATGATTGCCAAAGATCTTGATTTCGATGGGTTGCGGCACGGCGGTGAGGTCGCCGATCAGGTCTTCCATGAGCTGCCCCGTTTCCACGCGCAAGCCCGGCACCTGTTCCTTGATCTGTTGCCGCACGCTGTCCATGACCTGCCAGATGTTGCGTTTGCGCTGGCTCTTCAGGCGGATGAAAAAGTCGCCGGCGTTGGCCTCGGTAATCCCACCACCCAACTGCAGTCCGGTGCGTCGTGAGTAGGTAGCGACCTCCGGGGTCTGCGCCAGAATCTGCTGCACCTGATCCAGCAGGCGATCGGTCTCGGCCAGGGAGGTGCCCGGAGGCGCGCGATAGTCCAGCACAAAGCCGCCCTCGTCCATGGGGGGCAAAAAGCCACTGCCGACCTGGGTATAGGACCAACCGGACAGGGCGATCAACAGGCCCACAGACAGCAGGAGCCACTTGGGTCTTTGCAGGAAACGGGCAAGAAACCGTCGATAGCGTTCGGTGGCCCAGCGCTGCAGCGACCCTTGATGCTCGGCCTTGTCGGCGTCCTTCTGCCGCAGCAGCAATTGCGCCAATACCGGGACGGCCAGGAAGGCGACGAGAAAGGAAATGAGGAGAGCGGCGGCAATGGCAATGGCCAAGGCTTGGAAAAACGCGCCGGTGACCCCAGACAGAAAGGCCAGGGGAATGAAAATGATCAGCGTCGCCGCCGAGGAGCCGGCCAAGGGGGTGCTAAGCTCCTGGGCGAGATGCAGGATGGACCAGTTTTCGCGCTCTTCGCTGATCCGGCGCATCAGATGCTCGAGCATGACGACCACGTCATCCACCACCAGCCCGACCGCTGCCGCCATACCGCCCAGGGTCATGATGTTAAAACTCTGGTGCAATACATAGAGGACCAATGCGCTGGCGATCAAGACACTGGGCAAGGTGATGGCGACGATCAGGGTAAGACGTAGATTGCGGAGAAAGGCGAAGAGCACCAGGGCGGCGAGGATGGCACCGATGATGATCGCGTCACGTACGCTACCCGCGGCGGCGGTGATGAGTTGACTCTGGTCGTACCAGGTGCTGATCTGCACTCCCGCGGGCAGCGATGCCGCGCTACTTTGCAAGAGTTTGCGCAGGGCCCGGTCGATGGCAACGGTGTTGCCGCCGGGTTGCTGCAGGATGTTGAGGAGTACGGCGTTTTTGCCGTTGGCGGTGACGGTGGTCCAGGCGGGACGCTTGCCCTGCTTGATCTTGGCCACATCGGCCAGATCGACAATGCCTTCGGGACCGCTTTTGAGGATGGTCTTGCCGATTTCCTCGCCATTGACCAGATGGCTCGTGCTGAGGATCTGATACAGGCGATAATGACGCTGACTGCGCCCCACCGCCTCGATGATGTTGGAACCGGCCAGGGCCTTTTCGACATCGGCATAGGACAGGCCGTAGTGTTGCAGAAGCCAGGGATCGACGACCACCTGGAATTCTTCCTGGGCGCCACCCTGTACCGTCACTTGCGCTACCCCAGGAATGCTCAGCAGGCGTGGACGCAGTTGATAGTAGGCAACCCGCCGCAAGGCCACGGGGTCCAGTTGTGACGAGGTCAGGGCGAGGCCCAGAATCGGATCGACGGTCGGGTCCATGCGACGAGCGCGGAATTGGGTGTCGGCGGGGAGTTTGGGCAGCTCCTGGTTGATGGCGGCCTCGACCTGCAAGAGCGCGCTTTGCATGTCGCTACCCCAGGCGAATTGCACCGAGATATCGGCCGCGCCCCGCGCCGTGGTCGAACGGATCTTGCGTACTCCGGGTACCGCACGCAGGGCCTGCTCCAAGGGTAGGGTCAGGGCGATCTGGGTCTGTTCGATGGGCATGTTGCCGGCATCCACCGACACCTCGATGCGCGGAAAAGAAACTTGCGGAAACAGTGCCACCGGTAGTTTCTGCGCCGCCAGCAGACCACCGAGGGTGAGGAGCAGGAGCAGAAAAAGCAGAAAACGGCGGTGTCGAAGCAGCCAGTCACCCATCAGGATTTCCCCTCCAGACGCAGGGGCATGCCCTCCTGCAATTCGTAATTGCCCAAGCTCACGACTGACTCTCCTGCCTGCAGACCCCGCCGCACCTCGATCCATTTTCCGTCCTGCCAACCGGTTTCGATCCAGCGTTTTTGCGCAATTCCGTGCTGATCGACAAAGCAGTAGGACCGTCCATGCTCGCTGAGGACGGCGGAATCAGGAATGGCCAGGGACTGCTGTTGGGCAAGGGTGATCTCGCCACTGAGCAGGGTGCCGGGGAGGGCCTGGGCGTTCGCCGGCAGGGGCACGATCACCCCCGCAAGACGGGTGCTCGTATCGACCTGTGCCAAGACCTGTTGCACCTTGGCGGACCAGGATTGCCCACGATCGTCCAGGCGGCGTAGAACGACCTTCGCTCCGGGATGAACCTGGGCGAGATCCTGCGGCTCCACGCCGAAGACGACAACGCGTGCCCCCGCCGGATTGATGGTGAGAAAGGACTGCCCCGCCGGGACGGTGTTGCCCGCCTGTACCGGTACGGCGGTGACGACGCCGGAGATCGGGGCGCGGATAGCCCCTCCCTCTAAGGATTGCTGGCGCTGTTCCAGACTTTGCAGTAGTGCTTTGGCCTTAGCGAGGTTCTGGGCCGCGCTCTGCACCTGGGCATTGGTGGCCAATTGCCGTTGCCGTAGACTCTCCTGGCGCTGCCATTCGTTTTGCGCAAAACGCAGGTCGATTTTGGCCTGATCGATCTGCAGTCGCTCGGCAGGCGAGGGGCTGACACGCAGTAGAACCTGTCCTTTTCGTACCTTTTCCCCTGGGACCACCAGGACCTGCTGCACGACACTCTCACAGCGTGCGCTGAGCAGGTCTGCCGCCTGGCTGGCAAAGGCTACGGTCCCGTAGGCGCGTAAGGTGTGAGTGAACAGCCTGCTCTGCACCGGACTGATCTGCACCAGGGCCGAGGGCGCAGCGGCGCAGATCAGAGAAGCAAGACCAAGCACGGCGGTGAGGGCGGTGCGTTGCAGCGCGCGCTGCCAGTTCATGGGTTTTTTCTCCATCGTTCCCAGGGAATTCCTACAGCCAGCTCCAAGGCTGCCTGATCTTCTGCCGCTGTCCCTTCCAGGGTCAGAAGCTGCAATTTTTTGTCGAGCAACTGACTGCGGACGCTTTCGTATTCGACGAGGGTGGCATTGTGCTCGGCTACTGCTTGGCGCAGCACCTTCTCCGCCTGCGCGAGCCCGGGCAACTGGGTGCGCAAAAGGGCGATCTCCGGATGCAAACGCTGCAGGTCCTGCACTAGGCTGGCAATCTCCGCCCGCGTTTGGAAGAGCCGGGCGCTATAGGCGGCGTGCAGTTCGGCGCGGGTTGCCTCGCTTTGCCGGATGGCCGCACGATTGCGGTTCCACAGCGGCAGGTCGAAGGTAATGCTCGGTCCCCAGGTATGGATGTTGGAGGTGTCGGCGGCGTGACTGACGCCGATACTGAAGCCCGGGTATTGACCGAGGATGGCGCGCCGCACCTGCGCCTCCTGGGCGTCGTACCCGGCGCGCAGAGCTGCGAGATCGAGACGATGCTTCAGAGCCTCGTGCACGAGTTCCTCCACTGGGGGCAATTTTGTTAGGGTCCGCGGTGCGGCCAGTTCGAGGTGAAAACCGGGGGGCAGGCCCAACTGTGCATTGAGTTCTTGTCGGGTCTTGGCTACCTGGCGGCGCAGTGCCAGTTCCCGATCCCGACTGTCTACATAAGCGATCTGGCGTAAGGCATGATTGGGCAGGGTCGTATCTCCGGCGCGCAGGTTGTCCGATGATTTTTTATAAAGCTCCAGACTCACTTGGGTAGCGGCAGCGGCAATGGATTCCTGCTGCTGCAGAAAATAGAGTTTGCGCGCCAGAATGCGGACCTGATTGGCCAGCAGCCATTCCTGCCAGGCCACGTCATAGCGGACGGAACGGGCCTGGGCGCCGGCGATAGCAAGATTGGCAGAGCGGGTGAAGAGGCTCGCCAGACTCCATTGTAGGCCCATACTATAGGCGGAATAGTAGCCAGGAGTCGTGGGCAGGTCGGCACTGAGGGAAAGCTGCGGATCGGGCAACAATCCCGCGGCAAAGACCTGGGCGTTGGCTACTCCGAGCTTGGCGCGGGTGGCACGCAGATCCGGATTGAGCAAGACCGCGATTTGCGCGAGGGCGGTACCCGAAAGGGGGGCCTGCAGATCAATCTTGTCGCTGCGTATCGGCGCGCCGGCATCGGCCTGGGCCAGGGCTGCCTGCAGAGTTTTTGGCTGTGACAGCTGCTGGTCGAGGGGGAGGGGCCGGTAACTCGCGCAACCGGCGAGTAGTGTCAACAGAATCCCGCCACAAAATCTCTGCGTCAGCCAGTGCATGTGCCGTCCTCCTGCTGGGTAGATTCCAGAGGTTGCTCATAATGGAATAACAAGCCCCTGCCGGCGCTGCCATCCAGCAGTTGCACCTGCCCTCCCAAGCGTTTTGCCGCCGCGGCAACGATGGTCAGGCCCAGACCGGTACCTTCGCCTTGAGCATCAGTGGCACGATGGAAGGCCGAAAAGGCCAGCTCGCGTTGGACCGGAGGAATCCCCGGGCCGTCGTCTTCCACTTCGAGCGTCAGGCTTTCGCCATCGGCAATTGCACGCAGCACGACCGAGCCGTTCGCTGGCGTATAGCGCAGGGCATTATCGAGGGCATTGCTGATGAGCACGCGCAGGGCCAAGGGATCGGTGCGCAATGGCAGACGGGTAGGGCGGAGCTGTAATTCCAGTTCGATACCCTTGCTTTCGGCCAGAGGCAGGCGCTCACTCAGGAGCTCCCGCAGCAGATCGCCCAGATCGATGCTTTCCTTTTTTGCTGGTCCGGCAAGCTGACGCTCCAGGGTGAGCAGTTGATCGAGCAAATGGCGGCTGCGCGCTAAGCCCGTATCGACGGCGAGTAGGCGCTCGCGACAGGCATCCCAGCTTTCTGCATGTTGGGCATTCTCCACTTGCAGGGAGAGGGCCGCCAGGGGCGTTCGCAATTCATGGGCGGCATCGGCAATGAAGCGACGCTCACGCTGCAGTAAGTCGGCGACGCGCTGCAGCAATTGCTGGATGGCCAACCAGAAGGGGAGGAGTTCCTGCGGTACATGAGTTTCGGGCAGGTGAATCCGGCTGCTCTCGGGCCGCAATATTGCAAGCTCCTGGGCTAGGCGGCGGAGGGGGCGAAAGACCGCGTAGACCTGCCAGCGCAGGGCGAGCAGGAGTATGGGCAGCAAGATGAGGATGGGCCAGATACTGCGCTGGGCGCCATCCCAGGCGGCTTCCTGCAGAACGGAGGTGGGCTGGGCAACGACAAGCTGGTCACCATCCGGCAGGGCGGCGAGAAATATCCGCCACTGCTTACCGTTCTTCTCAAGATGATGAAAGCCGGGCCGCCAGTGTCCGGGAAGCGGTAAGGGATTTTCTATCTTGCCAGGGCTGATGCGCTCGACGATGATCGTCCCGAATTCTTCATCGTGCCGGATATGCTTCTCTTTGCCCTGAAACCAGGGCACCTGCAGCGGATGGTCGGGCAGGTGGCTGGGATCCACCCAGTTGGCCATTTCTGCCAGGGTAGCGTCCTGCAACTGTTTGGCGTCTTCGTAGGCCAGCCCATAATCGACGCCGGCGGCGATAAAGCCACCAAGGAGCAACCAGAAGCTGAGGGTCCAGAACAGGCGTCTTTGCAGCGATGGAATGCGCTTTGTCATCCGTCCTTCTCTACCAGCCAACCCGCCCCGCGCAGGTTTTTGATGCTGTCCGCACCCAATTTCTTGCGCACGCTGTGAATGAGAAAGTCGATGCTGTTGCTCTCCACTTCCTCTCCCCAGCCATAGATGCGGGTTTCCAGCTCTTCGCGACTGAGAATGCGGCCGGGTCGTTGCAGTAAGGCGCTCAACAGGGCGAATTCCCGCGCCGACAGGCGTTGTGCTGGCCCGCCCTCGCGCCAGGCTTCGCGGGTGCTCGGGTCGAGGCTGAGTACGCCATTACTGAGCAGTGGTCCTGCCTGTCCCCCTTGGCGGCGCTGCACTGCCCGTAAGCGGGCGAGTAGTTCACGCGCCGAAAACGGTTTGATGAGATAGTCATCGGCGCCGGCATCCAGACCGCGCAGGCGCTCCTCCAGGGCATCGCGAGCGCTGAGAATGAGTATGGGCAGGGTATAGCCTTCTGTCCGCAAATCGTGCAGGAGCTGGATACCGTCGTCGTCGGGAAGGCCGAGATCCAGCAGCAGTACCTCATGTTCGCTGTGCGGAAGAGTGCTGCGGGCCGCCTGTCCACTGCTAACCCAGTCGACCGCATGGCCGCCGTCGCGTAGGGCCAGTAAGAGCGCCTCGGCTAGCATCCGATCATCTTCGACCAGTAAGATACGCATATTTCCTCCTCGCAGTCTCGCTCCTGCACCTGGGACCGAAGCTTAGCAGAGCATTCTTAGCTTGGGATGAGGAGTGTGGTGTTGCGCCACGCAAGAGTTCGTCGGCTCCGGATACCCTAAATATAAGCCAAAATTGACTCCAGAACTTCTAATCTTTTCCTAAGAAAGCGGCAGTATTCTGCGGACTTCTTGCTTTGGAAATTTGGATCGGTTTTTGGAGGATTTGTCATAAAAGTGTCATAAAAAGTTCATTAAGCTGTAACATTCCTGTGCTACGCTTCTAAGCTGGTTGTTTAGCAACCAAATTGTACCTATTACGCAACTAGCTACAGGAGATACAACGTGATACAAAAGGACACATCGCGCTTTTCTAAGCGTGCCTATCCCTGTTTTTCGGTTCTGCGAGTAGCCTTATTGGCCACTGGTGTTTTGACCAGCCATGTCGCTTTCGCTACGGACTCGGTAACTGCCCCAACCCAGTCCGCTATTTCCATTGGTGAGGTCAGCGCCGCGGTAGAGGCATCCACCTACCTCGGCAGCAAAGAAGCCAAGAGTCTCACCCAAAAGCATAATTTCCATTCCGGGCAGTCCATCAAGGTGTTGGACAAGGCGCAAATGGCCGCGACGGGCCCAATGGGTGGCAGTGCCCAGGCGCTGAGCTACGCGCCCGGTGTTGGCGTTTCCGGTTATGGTTCCAGCGGTGCCACTAAAACCTCCATCAGCATCAATGGCATCAAGCAGGGTTGGGGTGGTTTTTCCGGTGGCCAGATCGATGATGGCAGCCTTTCCGTCACCTTTGATGGTGTACCCATGGTCGATCCCTCCACCGGTTTGTGGCAGTCGCCGCAGGTACCGCAGACCGGCATTTTGCAGGGCATCGGCATAACTTATGGTCCCGGAAACCCGCAGGAGCGCTGGTACAACAATATCGGTGGACAGATCAATTTCGTACCCTTGCAACCGACAGCAAAACCGGGTGGTGACATCAAGCTGACCTATGGCAGCTATGATTCCAAAAACATCGTTTTCAATATTCGTACCGGCAATGTTGATGGCTGGTCCACCATCCTTGCTGGCGGCGCAGGTTCCTCCAATAGCTACCGCCAAAGTCCGGATGGCTTCAATAACCCCAGTTACAGTTACGCCTGGTTTTTGAAAACGCGCAAGACGTTCAGCAATGGTGATTTCTCGGTGGGGGCATATCTGGCGAAGGGTTCTGGCTATCGTCCGGTACCTATCCCTATCAACCCCATTGCCGGGGTGACCATGGATGGCACCGCTGGCTCTGCGCTCTACAGCCAGGCCACCAGTGGCTTTTATTCGTCCTTGCCAAAAGATGTCTGGTTCAAGCAGGATAGCAATAGCACCTGGCTGCTCTACAGCAAACTGAATGTGGATCTGGACAAGGCCTGGTCGGTACACAATATGATCTGGTACCGCTACGGCCATCGTCTGCATTTTCACTACAACAATTATGGATTGTCTAATCCCAGCAATCTGTACGAGTACAACAACCCCCATGACTCGGTCTATGGCGACAAGCTGTTTCTGACGGCAAAATTGCCCTACAACGAGGTCAGCTTTGGCGGCTTCTTCCTGAATAGTAACTACAACACGAGGAATGCCTTCTATAATACCAACGCTCCATATTTTGGCTCGCGTCTGGTTCCGAATGCGCATTATCGGAGTGATTATTTCGACCAAACTGATTTGGCCGCGTTTTTCCAGGATCGCATCAGTCCCATGGCGACCCTGCACATCACCCCAGGGGTGCGGGTCATCAATTATCAGACCCGGTATACGCCAGCCGGCCAATCCGATTTTGCCGAGGCCTATGCTATGTATCCGCAGAATGATCAGGGTGTATTGCCAGCGGCGAATACCAGTTTCACCCAGGTCGAGCCGTCCGTCGATTTCAATTGGCGCCCTATTCCTTGGTTAGCGGTGTTTGCCAATTATGCGCAGGCTTACAAGGAACCACAGGTGGGTGGTGGCGGTGGTCTGTACCAGAAAAAGGCGCCTATCTATAACCTGGAGCGCAGCGCAGATTACAATGCTGGTGTGAAAATCCATTTTGATCATGCGGCGTTCTTGCACCATTTCCTGTTTACTGCGAGCTTTTACCATTTGCATTACAGCAACCAGTACATCCCTCTGTATGACTCCAATGGCAACTATATTGGCGACGCCAATGGCGATTCGATCTATCAGGGTGTGAATCTGGCCCTGGATGATGAGATTTTGTACAACCTCGATCTCTTCATGAATGCCAACTTCGAGAAGGCTGTCTTCGCCCATTATGTGACCAGTGGCATCTCTTATGATGGCTTGCGGGTGTCGAATGTGCCGAACAAGACCTTCAATATTGGCGTGACCTACCGTATGCCGCTAGCCGGAACGGTATTGCAACCGCGCCTGTGGTATCAGTATGTGGGAGCGCAGGGCATGTTCAACAACAACACCGGCGCCCCGAGTGCAGAAAAGATGCCAGCCTACGGTACCCTGAATCTGGGTATTGACGAAAAAATCCCCACGATCGGCATGGTGCCCTTCCTGCGCCATGTGGATTTGAGTCTCAATATCCTCAACCTCACCAACAACCATTACAACGAGTTCCAGTACATCAGTTCTGGTGGTTTGTTGGGTGGCGATTCGGCCGGTCAGGTGCTGGCCCTTCCAGGTGCACCCATTACCGTTTACGGCAGTATCTCCGCACATTTCTGATCGCGGATAAGTAGGGTAGGGCGTCGGCGCAGTGGGCGCCGGTGCCCATTTTTGGTCTTGCGACGGCCTCCGAGCGCCGGTGGCTAATTGGCGACTAAGAGTTCCTTGTCATACTCTGAGGCATGATCCGCAAAACATCGCCTTCCGTTACTTGGCGCCGTTGGGCCATTCTAATCGGCCTTGCCATGACCGTGTTCTGCATCGCGCCAGCGGTGCCGGCGGAATCGTGGACACTATCGGCAGCGGTGCAGCGCGGGATTGCCGAGCGGGCGCAGGTAGCCGCAGCCAAAGACCGGGCGGAGGGTAGTCGGGATCTGGCCGACGCGGCAGCTGCCAATCGTCTGCCGCAATTATCCCTTCGCTTGGCCAGCATCTGGACGGAAAGTCGTCAGGGCCGGCCACTTTTTGTTGCCGCCAATGGGCGTCGGGAGGCGATTGGTCAGATTGTGATTACCGCCCCCGTGTTTGATGCGCAGTTGCAAGCGCTGGCAAAGGCGGCACGGGCCAGCGCCACCGCTGCTCGGTATCAGGTTCTGCTGACCCAATTACAGACGGCAGCGAGTGTTACCAACGTTTGGTATCAACTTGCCTTGGCGCAGGGGCAGGTCGCCTTTTGGCAGCAGACCGTAGCGTATGACAAGACGCTCGTGGCCCACAGTGCCAAAGCCTTTCATGCGGGCGCGGCGGCGCGCATCGACGTCGTGCAGACGCAACTACTCCTGACTCAGGCGCGCGCGCAACTGGACCAGGCCCAGGTGCAGCAGCAGACCGCAGCACGGGAACTCAACCTGCAGTTGGGGCTTCCTGACGACGCTGCCGCGACCGCTGCAAAGCACTCGATCCCCGCTGCTGGCGCTTTTGGCTCCTTCGCCCAACTTTGGCAACGGATGCAGGCCCGTCAGCCTCTGTTACAGCTCGCCCAAAAAGAGATTGGGGTAGCGCGGGCCGCGAAGGCCGTGCAAAACGCCGCGTATCTGCCGGTAGTAAATGCTCAACTTGCCTATGGGATTGATGCCAATGGGGTTCCCTCTGGTCGGGACCTCGGCTGGCAGGCCGGGCTGGGTCTGACGATGCCGTTGTTTTCTTTTGGACGGCGTCAGGATCGGGTGGCGGCCGCCGATGCCAATGTGCAGGCACTGCGCGCCGGCCGGACGGCATTGCTGTTGCAGATGCATTCGCGCCTCAATCAGGATTGGGGCGCGTATCGAGCCGCCCAAGAAAATGCCTGCCACGCTAAAAGGATTGGCCGGGAAGCCAAACTGGTCTACCACATGACTCAGGAAGGTTTCCGCGCGGGTGCGCTCAACGCTCTGAATCTGGCGCAGGCGCAGAATGCCTGGATTCAGGCACGACTGACGGCCTTGCAAGCGGGGTTACGTATGAGCCTTGCGCGTCAGCAATTACTCCTCGACACAGGACAACTGCCATGAACTTCGATCGTCACCTCAGGCCCTGGTTGCTCCTCCTGTTGCTGATACCGTCGCCCAGCGTGCTGGCAGCGGAGATCACGGTACAGGTGGCCAGAGTAGAGGCTGGGGCGGCGCAGACCAAAGTATCGGCGTTGGGGGAGGTACGCAGTCGTGCGGCCGTCACGCTGGTGGCTCCGGTCACGGGTCGGCTACTCGGGCCATTGCGTGCGGATGGTCCGGTTCGGCAGGGAGCGTTGCTGGGGCGGATACAGGTCGCAGGGCTCCCGGCGCGGGTGGCGGCGGCGCAGGAGCAGCAGGACTACGCCAAGAACGCGCTGCAACGGGCGCAAAAACTGTTTGACGACGGGATCATCGCTCGGGAGCAAGTGGATGCGGCGCGCCTGGCAGCGCGTCAGGCAGGAGACGCCCTGAGCGCTTTGCAGCAGGAGTCCGCACAACTACAAATCACGGCGCCGGTTGCAGGGCTGCTGCAGTATCTGGTCCCGGTGGGTACCCTGCTGGCGGCAGGAACACCCATCGCCCGCATCGAGGGGCGTGGCAAGCCCTGGATACAGGCTCTGGTCCCACCCCAGGTGGCAGGAACCTTGTTCGTGGGCGATACGGTGCAGATCAAAGTTATGGGCCGCAAGCTTGCCGGCAGGGTGCGCAGCGTGGGGCAAAGTGCGCGCCAATCGGGCCTGGTAGCTGTGCTCATCAATCTGCCCAAGCAGAGCAATCTGCTTCCGGGGGAATGGGTGGAGCTTCATTTGCCGGTTGTTCTCTCGCATCCTGCACGTTTCGCGGTGCCGGCACAAGCCGTCGTCATGCGCGGTGCTGAGGTCTATGTCTGGCGCGTAGACCAGGGCAGGGCGCAGGCAGTACCGGTACAGATCGTCGCGCGGACGGAAAACAGGGTGCTGATCCGAGGGGCCTTGCAGTGCGGTCAAGTGGTCGTCACCCGTGGCAATACCCGGCTCAGCCCAGGCGTAGCGGTAGCGGTACAACCATGATGCGCCGCTACCTTCAGTTTCTCTGGGAAACGCGCAGCACGCTCTTCCTTCTGGTACTGCTCTTGATTGCCTCTGGCACTTACGCCTTCCTCAACATGCCCGAAAGTGTCTTCCCTCCCGTCGCCTTTCCCAAGGTGGCGGTGCTGGTGCATACCCAGGACCTGCCGGTGAAGGTCATGCTGCTGCAGGTAACGCGACCTCTGGAAGAGGCGGCCAAGGGGGAGCCCGGCGTTACCCTGGTACGTGCCCAGACCGGCAATGGCCTGAGCAAGCTGCATATCTATTTCCGCCGAGGAACATCCCCGGAACAAGCCTACCTCCTTCTGCAAGCGCGTCTGTCCCAGATCCCGCTCCCCCCGGGGGCGACCCTGTCCGTGCGCTTGATGACACCCAACATCTATCCCCTACTGGAATATGCCCTGGTTTCCCGTCACCTGGACAGCTCCGCCATGATGGCGACCTTTGCTTTCACCCTGCGGCCTGCCCTTCTGTCCCTTCCGGGTGTCTACCATGTCGACGCGACGGGGCGCGGATGGCCCGAGGTTCGGGTGACCCTCAGCCCGCGTCGTCTGGCGCAATACCACCTCAGCAGTACAGCGGTCGTAAATGCCTTGCGGGCCTATCAGGGGCCGTATTTCTCCGGCGTCCTGCACGCCTACCATGAGCAATTTCTGCTGACGACGGCACCACGGCCGGAGAGTATCACTGCTTTGGCCGCGCTTGCTTTGCCCATTGGACCGGCCAATGCCCAGGGTATCCGCGCGCCTCTCGCCTTGGGTAGCCTCGGCCAGATTCAGATTGGACCGCCGCCATGTATGCGCGATGCGGCCGTGCTGGGTTGGCCGCATGCACTGATTCTGGATGTTTCCGCGCAGCAGGGCGCAGATCAGGTCAAAGTAGCAAGCGCAGCGCAGGCAAAACTACGGGAGCTTGCACAGCGCCTTCCACCGCAGATGCATCTGGTTCCTATCTATGACCTGAGTCATCTGATCCATTCCAGTCTGCGGGATGTCTGGATTGCGCTGGCGTTGGGCACCGCCCTCGCTTTTCTGGTGGTACTACTTTTTCTTGGGCGCCTGGACGCGGCCCTGTCGACCCTGGCGGTCGTGCCACTTGCGTTGGCGGCCACGTTGCTGACCTTGCACGCCCTCGGCTTTGGCATCGATATCATGACCTTGGGGGGGATTACCGCAGCCATTGGCGCGCTGGTGGACCATGCCATCGTCATCATCGAGCGCGGCATTCACGGCCTCCATGAGGAAGATGCCGAAGCCCGGCGAGCGCGTGCCCTGCAACGGATTCATGACATCCTGCCGCTGATGAGTTTTGCCACCCTCACCGCCTGCGTCGTATTTCTGCCGTTGGTTTTTCTGTCGGGGACCGTAGGGCTCTTGTTCCGCAGTATGGCGCTGGCGATTGTCATTGCCCTGGTTACCTCGCAGATCATTGCGCTGACGGTGACGCCCATTCTGGCCCTGTGGGTGGCGGGGCGTGCGCGGCGGCAGCATCGGTTATGGGGCGAGCGATGGTTACGGCGCCACTATGGGCACCTGCTACTTGCTGGCATGCGCCGTCCCTGGCTGGCGGTACCGCTGGTGCTCGCCCTTCTGCTGCTTGCCGGGGTAGGGGGAACGCAGCTTCCCACGGCCTTCCTGCCCCATTGGGATGAAGGAATCTTTGTCGTTCCGTTTCGGACGCCCGTCGGAAGCAGTGTTCGTGAGACCACGCAGGTTGGCCGAAGGCTGATGGCGATTGCCCAGCGCAACCCCAATGTGGAGCGGGTCTCCCTGGTGGTCGGACGGGGCTTGGGGAATGCCTACGCCACGCCCAACAAGGGTGGTTTGACGATCCTGCTTAAGAATGATCGCAGGCAAACGACCGAGCAGGTCATGCAGTCCCTGCGCCGGGAGTTTCGCGCCGCAGAACCCAATCTGACCACACTGGAAACGCAGCAGATCATGATCAATCGGCTGGGAAACCTGTCGGGTTCCCATGCCCCACTGGTCATCCAGCTATTTGGCAGTGACTCCCGCCAGTTGCAGGCCGTGGCCGCTGCCCTGACCAAGAAACTGCAAGCCAGCAATGCGTTTCAGTCGATTGTCCTGAAGGCGCCATCCGCCGGACCCGAGATCCAGATACGACCCACTGCACTCGCCTCGATGGAAGGACTTCCCCCGCAAGCGATTGCCAATGCTCTGAAGACGCGGTTCTGGGGGGAAACGGCGGGCTTTCTGTTACACGGAGAGCAGATCCTGCCCATCGCTGTCCACGTGGCACCGGCTCCGGGTACTACGCCGCAAACCCTGGGCAAGACGCTCCTCGCCTTGCCGAACGGTACTTTGGCGCCGCTGGCGCTGAGTGCCGATACCTACCTGCGGGGAGTGGTGCCCTACGCCACCTATCAGAACCTGGTGCCGGATGCCGAAATCAAGTTCCAGCCCCGTGCCGGCGAGGGACTGTCGACGGCTGCCAGTCGCGCGCATTCCATCATTGCGCAGATGGGCCTGCCGGTGGGCGTCACCAGCCAGATCGCCGGCTATTATCAGGAACAGCAGCAGGGCTTTCGGCAGATGCTCATCATTCTGGGCGCTGCCTTGCTCATCCTCTTGGTCCTGCTGGGATTCCAGTTTGGCAGCCAGCGTGCGGCGTGGGTGGCGCTGGTCTCGGTGGCACTGTCCGCCCCCGGAGCGCTGCTCCTGCTGCTGCTTACCGGTACCGATCTGGACAGTACGGCGTTTTTGGGCATTCTCCTGGTCTTCGCCATCGCGGTGAACAACGTCATCCTGATCTTTGCCCGGGCTCGGCAGTTGGGGGGTAATCATCCACGGCCATCCCTGGTCGCACTGGCGGCGCGCCAGCGCCTGCGCCCTATTCTCATGACCATGCTGGCAGATGTCCTCGGTTTTCTGCCGCTGGCGCTGGGCATTGGGCACGGAACCGATCTTCTGCAAGCCCTGGCGCTCGCTGTCATGGGTGGATTGCTCGTCGCCACCCTGATGACGCTGTGGCTGGCGCCCGTTCTGTATTCCGGTTTTTCACAAGTCTCTGCGAGGATGATATGGAAGAAAGCGCTTGGCCATCCCAACTGAAATGACTGCATACCGCCCTGGCGGTTCTAGCAACGTTTCAGCTCTTCAGTCAGTTGAAAATGCATGCGATCTGGAAGCATTCATTCCTTGGTAGCAAATCTCTTGTGGGCCTACTGGGGCGGACATATCGCCATGGCCTTGCTGCACGCCCTGAAAAACCCGCGCATCCTGCGGATTTTCGTGCCGGAGACATAGTCTCAATACCCTGGCACCGGTATCTGGCTGAAGAGTCACCGCTCGTCGCTGGTCAATGCTGCTCGCCGTGCTTTCTGGCCCCACCGCCTTGCAATCCTATCGGATTATGCTAATTACCTTTACATCTGATTATATGGAATGGGAAAGATATTTATGAGCGTATTGCTGTACGATGACGGTGAACACAAGTGCGTCGCGTTTACAGACCTGGTGGAAGGAGAAGGCATCCAGGCCAACCAATTTTTGATTGTCCACCATGGTGAGGGGATGTTGCTCGATCCGGGTGGCAATCTGACCTATAAAAACCTTCTTGCCGGCATGGCCGACTATTTTTTGCCAGCGCATCTGGACTATGTTTTTGCCTCCCACGAAGATCCGGATATCGTTGCCTCGGCCAATGGCTGGCTTCTGATCACCGATGCCAAGATTCTCATTGCCCAGGAGTGGACCCGCTTTCTGCCACACTTCTGTTCCAAAGGGATGACTGCCGGGCGGGTCATTGGCATTCCCGCGCAAGGCGCTGTGGTCTCCCTCGCGGGGCAAGAGTTGCATCTCATTCCTGCCCACTACCTGCACGCAGTAGGCAACTTTCAGGTCTATGACCCGCGCAGCAAGATCCTGTTTTCCGGAGATATTGGCGCCAATCTGGTCAGCGGCGAAGCGGCCATGCATCCCATCGAGGGTGCAGAAGCCTTCCATGCACACCGCGCGGCATCGGGCATGGATGCCTTCCATCGCCGCTACATGGGGGGTAACAAGGTTTGTCGACTCTGGGCACAGATGCTGCGCAGCATGGATGTCGACTGGATCGTGCCGCAGCATGGCGCTTCTTTCAAAGGTAAAGAGACCGTCCATGCCTTTCTCGATTGGTTTGCCGAGCTGGAATGTGGCCTCGACCTGCTGCGTGAAGACGATTTCCGATTCCCTATCCCCAACGGAGAACCGCTATGAGTCCAGAGAAATTTCAGAGCTTGTCGAGCCGGATCCACGCCGCTGTGGCCAACGTTCGCGGTATCGCCTTGATTTCCAGCGATGGGGCAATTCTGCACTACGAAGGGGAAAAGGTAGCCGACGAGCGGCTCATGGGGGTGGCCGGAGCGGCGGTAATGCGCGTGGCAGAACTTGTTGGAGATGGCCTTGCCGAATGTGCAACGCAGGAGATCATCATCCGCTGCCAGAAGCACGTCGCCCTGTTTCTCCCCCAAAGTGCCGATACCCTGCTGATGGTTGTGTTCCCCGCCGATGCTAATGCCCATGGCTTGGGTCAGCAGATTATGGCTCTGGATGGCTGAGCTGGGCAGCTAATCTGTCAGGCCCCGCTTTTCTGTTGAATGGCGGGATCCCAAAATATCGCCTATCTGACGAATCGGTCCGTCGATATGCCAGGGGTCCCCTTGTTATGTACGCTTGTCAGCCAGATCGAAATGCCAAGACCGGAGTCGTGACGCTCGATGGAGAACCGATGGTTTTCCATTGCAACCACTACAACCGCTTCCTGCAGCTCGTGGTGGAGGACTGTCATTACATTGCCCATGAGCCGATCCTGCAAGACTCAGCCACGGAGGTCATTTTTCGCCAGCTTCGGGGGATTTTTGCCAGGCATCCAGAATGGGGAAGAGAGGAACGAGCCGCCTGCGCAGAAACGCTCTACCGCTACTGTGGATTCGGTGATCTGGCCATCACCCCCGCCGTTCTGAGCAAAGAGGAATGGGTGGATGTCCGCGAGGAGCATTCTCACTACGGAAGCGCCCTACGGCTGAATTACGGAATTCGCCGTCATCCTGGCGAGTATTTTGACCTGGGTTTTGCCGTGGGCAGCCTTTCCGCCATTCAGGAGCGTCCCCTGCAGGGTGCCATGCAGACGAGTCCTGAACCCATTTCCAAAGGCGGTGATGCTACGGTTTTCCGGATCACTCCCCGTCTGGAGGGAGACTACCCATCACAGACTCCCGCCATCGCGCAGCCGATACTCCCAGAAGGGGCAGAGCAAATCCCGCCGCGTACGCAGAGTCTCCATGTAGACGAAGATGCCATCATCGCTGCTGTGGGAACGCTGCCCCTAATTGGTGACGAAAACGGATTGATCCCGGCTTTTGGTGTCTACCTGACTCGGCACTATGCCGACTACTACAATCTAGTTTCCTTCCGCTTCGAAGAGGCATTGGCGCAGGCCTTGTCCACCCATAAATACCTGGGGGAGATGCTCTGGTATGAATATCCCAGCCTATTCTACTACAAAGACAAGTTTAGCCACCTGCAAGGCAAGGCCTTAGCGCAAACCCTGCTGATCGAAGCAGGGCATATCTGCGGCTTCAACACCATGGGGGGAATCATGCGCTCCGATCCCTGGTATCAGCTCATTGTCCCCCAGCTTCGTTGCAAAGAAGACTGGCTGGCAGGGATCATTGCCTGCATCAATGCCTTGGGTTGGGGAATCTGGCGGATTGCCGAGATCATTCCCAACGAACGCTTGGTATTGCGCGCGTGGTATCCCTATGAATCGCTGGGCTACCTGCGTATCAACGGCAGCTACTCCGACCACCCCATCGATTATTTGATGACCGGCATCGGCGCCTCACTCATGAACCTACTCTACACCGCGGATATCACCACTAAGCCGGATCTTACCCTGGACTTCTATTATCGGGTGAATCGTAGCAAGGATGGCTTCTGGGGCCGACAGACTTGTTGTGTTGCCCAAGGCGACGCATATACCGAGGTAGTGGTGGAACGGAATTGTCTGTGATTTGGGGTTGTAGCGTTCTGGAACGGATTGCTGGAGAAATTTCATGACAGGGCAGGTCAAGCAATGTGCGATGGATACCAAGGATGTGGTCGATCTTCTCTACAGCATTGCCAGTCAGGTGGGGGTGCTGATTGGTGATAAAGGAGCGGTAAGCGTGTTCCGTTTTGCAGGCAAGCAAATGGGCAAAAAAATCGGCGAAGGCCATTCCGGTAAAAGCGTTGAGGAGGCGCGGACCCTGGTCTCCGACTTCTTCCGCAACAAGGAATTCATGGAAGGAGTCTGTCTGCAAGACGGCCAAGCAGAGCTTGTAGGCTGTAAGATTGGGCTCACCCTGCGCGAGCAGGGAATCCCTGCGGGCAATCACGCCCTTTGCCATTTTGGCTTTGGCCTCATTGATGGGGTCGTGGAATCCGTCACAGGTCAGAAAATCGTTACCCTGCATGTGCATTCGGAGTATCACGAAAACGGCGTGACCTGCTCCGAAACCTGGTAAACGAGAGGAGTTTTATAATTTGTCAAGATGGAAATGCGAAAAAAATACCCATGATTCGGCAAGTTCTCTATACTGAGGATGCGACCCAGTCATGACCATGAATGATTTTTTGCGCTACGTGGATGAGTGCGATTGCTCCTCGCTGCCCCGGATGGCGCTGGAACTCTTCTGCTAACGGGGCTCGAGGTCCTGGCGCGGATCCGCAGCACCCATGCGGCCAATGTCCTGGCCTGTCCTCATGGTAATAGCGTTTAATGATGGCACCTGGGAGTGGTTCCTGCCCGAAGACCGTATGGAGCATTGGATCCGCAGGGTTATCTCTTTGCTAAGCTATGCCCCGCGATGAATTGGGGGGCTGGCTGAGGGCCCAATCAACGGACAACGGAGTAGAATCATGAACGCGCAATCCTGGCTGCAGCGCTGGCAGGAAAACCGGATTGGTTTTCATCGTGCGGAATTCCATCCACAACTCGTGCGCTATTGGAGCCAGCTTGGCGCAAGTACCGATGGCTGGGTTTTCGTGCCCCTCTGTGGCAAGAGCCTGGACCTGCTGTGGCTGGCCAAGCAGGGGTACAAGGTGCGGGGAGTCGAGCTCAGCCCCATTGCTGTCGAGGCATTTTTTGCGGAGCACGGTCTGATATCCGAAGTTGAAAGCCGAGGCGCTTTTCAGCGCTACCATTGCGAAGGCATCGAAATTCTCTGCGGAGATTTTTTTGCCCTCTCGCCAGCGGATCTGGCTGACACGGTGGCTGTTTACGATCGGGCAGCGCTTATTGCCCTGCCGCCGGAGACCCGTAGCGACTACGTCCGCAAGCTGCACGAACTGCTGCCAAACCGCCCGCCTATCCTGCTGATTACGCTGGATTATCCGCAAGAAACCCGAGATGGTCCGCCATTTGCCGTGGGGGGAGCGGAAGTTCATGCGTTATATGAACCGGGATGGACGGTCCAAAAATTGGAAAGGCGAGACCTTCGTAGCCAGGAGGGTAAGGCGGAGTTTGCACGCTTCGACGAACTTATTTTCCGGCTACGTCGGAGTAAGGACTAGAAATATAATTTCCCGATGATGGAGCAGGGTAAACAAAAAGGCGCCTGGAAACATTTCCAAGCGCCTCGGTCTTTGGCTCCCCGGGACAGGCTCGAACTGCCGACCTAGTGATTAACAGTCTTGAATCGCTGGCTTTTCACCCGTCTTACATGGCCGCCTGTTCGTTTGAAATCGTTTGCATGACAGTAGGTTATGTCCTATCATTAGTCCCATGTCGTTTGAAGTTATTTGCGCTCGCGTGCTTACATAGTGCTTACACGGCGCTTACATGAATAGGGGGCCGCCATGAAGCTGACCAAGACCGCCATCGACAAGCTGCCCGCACCGGAGAAGGGGTATGCGATCCACTGGGACGCCACACTGCCCGGCTTCGGGGTTCGCATCACGTCTGCTGGCGCCAAGGCGTTCATCCTGCAAAAGCGTATCGGCGGCAAGGACCGGCGCATCACCATAGGGCGCTATGGCCCCCTGACGTTAGAGCAGGCTCGGACCCAAGCAACCGTATTACTCGGGCAGATTGCCACCGGCGGCGATCCGATAGCAGACAAGGCCCGGCGCAAAGCCGAAAAGACGACCCTGCAAACGGCCCTCGACGATTACCTGAGCACCCGCAAAACGCTCAAGGATTCCACCCGCCACGACTATGCACATACGCTGCGCTGGGGTTCTTCGGACTGGCTGGCAAGGCCTATCACGGCCATTACCCCCGATATGGTGCTCAAGCGTCATGCCAAGCTGGGCGAGCGTTCCAAAGCCAAGGCTAATCTTTGGGTGCGTTATCTGCGGGCTGTTTTGAACTCTGCCATGTCGCGCTACACCGACAGCGAAGGGCGGGCAATCCTGGCCGACAACCCGGCCCGTATCATCGGCAAAACCCGTGCATGGTTCGAGATCAAGCCGCGTAAAGGCTGGATACAGCCCCATGAACTGCGGCCTTGGTGGGATGCCGTGCAAGGGCTCGCCAACGACGCGATGCGGGATTACTTGGTAACGCTTTTGCTTACGGGCATGCGGCGCGAGGAGGGGCTAGGGCTCAAGTGGGCAGACGTGGATCAGCAAGCCAAGACACTGACCTTGCGCGACACCAAGAACCACGAGACGCACGTCCTACCGATGGGCACATGGCTTGCCGCGTTGATCGAGAGCCGCCCCCGGCATGGTGAGTATGTATTCCAGACGCCACGGGGGCGCATGAGCAATCTGCGGTATAACCTGGACTTGGTGCGGAAGCACTCGGGGCTGGATCGGTTCATCATCCATGATCTGCGGCGCACCTTCGGCACCATTGCCGAAAGCCTGGACGTGCCCGCCTATGCCCTCAAGCGGCTGCTGAACCACAAGACCGGCACGTCGGACGTGACAAGCGGCTACCTGCAAATCACCACGGAACGTCTGCGGGTGCCCATGCAACGGATCGAAGATTACGTCCTGCGGGCGGTGGGCGTCATGGAATCCGGCGTTATCGTCCCCATGCACGGGGGGGCAGAGGCAATAAAAAGCGGCAATAAATAGCCTAAAAAAATACCACTGCGCCGTATAGAAAAATAAAAATAAAACAAAAACAGCCTATTGCCACATACCTCTGACGTGACTCCATTTGCCGCAAACCTATAGGGTGGACTTGTTCCCCATGCTTATAATCAAGCCGTGGTTTGCATCTATTGGATAGATTTGGAGCACGTCATGGCAACTGTATTCGAGAGCACCCGCCTGTATGGGCAAAAGGAAATCGCCCCGCTGCTCGGCAAGTCCGAGGCTTGGTTTGAGCGCGCACGGTGGGCGGGGACCGGCCCGGCATTTAGGAAAATCGGTCGCAGCGTCCGCTATCTGGGGGCCGATCTCAATGCTTGGCTTGACCAGCAAGCCCGGAAAAGCACCAGCGCATGAACCCCACCC
>NZ_JBYCKU010000042.1:0-15025 GCF_057473545.1 Acidithiobacillus sp. TH-A67 | reverse complement strand
TCAGCGCCGCCGTCAGCGTGGTCTTGCCGTGATCCACGTGACCAATCGTTCCCACGTTTACGTGCGGCTTCGTCCGCTCAAACTTTCCCTTGGACATGACTACCTTCTCCCGTTACAACTCAGCGCTGACTTTTCTTGACAACGGCCTCGGCAACATGCCCAGGCACTTCCATATACTTCTCGAACTGCATACTGTAAGTGGCTCGCCCCTGCGACAGGGAACGGACCGTAGTGGCATACCCAAACATCTCTGCCAGCGGGACTTCAGCCTTGATGATCTTGGCCCCTGCCTCATCATCCATACCTTGGATCACTCCGCGGCGACTATTAATGTCGCCGATGATGTCGCCCATGTACTCTTCCGGTGTCACCACTTCCACCGCAAAGATGGGCTCGAGTAGCACCGGGTTTGCCTTGGCGGCACCCGCTTTGAAGCCCATGGATCCGGCGATCTTGAACGCCGCCTCGGAAGAGTCGACGTCATGATAGGAGCCATCGAAGATGGTAACCTTGACATCCACCACCGGAAAGCCGGCGACTATACCACTTTCCAAAGCCTCTTGCACACCCTTTTCGGTTGGCCCTATATATTCTTTGGGGACCACACCGCCGACTACGGCATTTTCGAACACGAAGCCTGAACCGGGTTCCAGTGGCTCAAGACGCAACCAGACGTGGCCGTACTGACCACGACCACCGGATTGCCGCACGAACTTACCCTCTGCCTCGACAGATTTACGAATCGTTTCGCGATAAGCCACCTGTGGCGCACCAACGGTCGCATCGACGTTGAATTCGCGCTTCATGCGGTCGACGATAATCTCCAGATGCAGCTCGCCCATACCGGAGATGATAGTCTGCCCGGATTCCTGATCGGTACGCACCCGGAAGGAGGGATCCTCCTGGGCCAACTTGCCCAGCGCGATACCCATCTTCTCCTGATCGCTCTTGGTCTTGGGCTCTACCGCCACGTGAATGACCGGCTCCGGGAATTCCATCTGCTCCAAGATGATGGGCTTATCCATATCACAGAGGGTATCGCCGGTGTATGCCGTTTTCAGACCCACAGCCGCCGCGATGTCGCCGGCCAGCACTTCCTTGATTTCCTGCCGTTCATTGGCATGCATCTGCAGGATGCGGCCGATGCGCTCGCGCTGTCCCCGCCCCGGGTTATACACCGTGGATCCTGCATTGAGAACGCCGGAATACACGCGGAAGAAGGTGAGCTGTCCGACGAAGGGATCCGTCATGATCTTGAAGGCCAACGCGGAGAACGGCTCCGTATCACTGGCAGCACGACTCATATCGGCGCCGGTATCGGGATCGACCCCCTTCACCGCTGGGATATCGACTGGCGAGGGCATGTAATCCAGAACCGCGTCCAACATGGCCTGCACGCCCTTGTTCTTGAAGGCGCTACCACAAAGCACCGGAACGATTTCGCTGGCAATTGTCGCCTTGCGCAGGGCAATCTTGAGCTCGTCAATGGAAATCTCCTCGCCCTCGAGGTATTTCATCATCAACTCTTCATCGGTGTCGCAAATCGCTTCGACCATCACATGATGCGCTGCCTCAGCAGCTTCCTGAAGATCGGCGGGAATCTCTTCTTCGACAAAGGTGGTGCCCTGCGTCGCATCGTCCCAGTTGATCGCCTTCATTTTCATCAGATCAATCACACCACGGAAGCGCTCTTCCTCACCGATCGGCAGCTGGATGGCCACAGCGTTGCCTTTCAGCTTGCCGCGGATCTGTTCAACCACGCGCTGAAAATTGGCACCCTGGCGGTCCATCTTGTTGACGAAGGCCATGCGTGGCACGCCGTATTTGTTGGCCTGCCGCCATACCGTTTCCGACTGCGGCTGCACACCGCCAACGGCACAGAATACGGCGACTGCGCCGTCGAGCACACGCAGAGAGCGCTCGACTTCGATGGTGAAATCGACGTGTCCGGGCGTATCGATGATGTTGATACGGTGCTCGGCACGCTTGGCATCCATACCCTTCCAGAAACAGGTGGTCGCCGCGGAGGTGATGGTGATACCACGCTCCTGCTCCTGCGCCATCCAGTCCATGACCGCTGTACCTTCGTGCACCTCACCGATCTTGTGGGAAACACCGGTATAGAACAGGATGCGTTCGGTAGTAGTGGTTTTACCAGCATCAATGTGGGCCATGATGCCGATGTTACGATAACGTTCGATGGGGGTTGTGCGCGCCACGAATGAGTCCTTGCGATTGCGAAGCGAAAAGAGTTACCAGCGGAAGTGCGAGAATGCCTTATTGGCCTCGGCCATGCGATGCGTTTCTTCCCGCTTGCGGACGGCGTTTCCACGATTTTCCGCCGCCTCGAGAATCTCCGCTGCCAGGCGATTGCCCATGGACTTCTCATTCCGCTTGCGGGCGGAGTCGCGCAGCCAGCGCATGGCTAGCGCCATTCGGCGATCGCTGCGGATTTCCACCGGCACCTGGTAAGTAGCGCCACCAACACGCCGGCTTTTGACTTCCACTACCGGACGCACGTTGTCCAAAGCCTTGCGGAAGATCTCAATGGCATCCGCCTTGCTCTTCTCGGCGACGATATCCAGGGCGCCATACACAATCTTTTCGGCGACACTCTTCTTGCCATCGCGCATGAGGACGTTGGCAAATTTGGCAAGGACTTCTTCCTTATACTTGGGATCCGGCAACACGATCCGCTTGGGCACTTCTCTACGTCTTGGCATCTCTCTACTCCTTGGAATCCGGAACCCTTACTTGGGCCGCTTGGCGCCGTATTTCGACCGCCGCTGCTTGCGATTCTTGACGCCAGCGGTGTCGAGGGTGCCACGAATGATGTGGTAGCGAACACCCGGCAGATCCTTCACGCGTCCGCCGCGGATCAGAACGACGGAGTGCTCCTGCAGGTTATGCCCCTCACCCGGTATGTAGCTACTGACTTCGTAGCCATTCGTCAGACGCACACGCGCGACTTTCCGCAACGCAGAATTGGGCTTTTTCGGCGTGGTGGTGTAAACGCGGGTACAGACACCCCGCTTCTGCGGATTGGCCTCTAGGGCGGGTACCTTGCTCTTGGCCACCGGAGCCTTGCGCGGCTTGCGGACCAACTGGTTCAGTGTGGGCATACCTTCTCCAAAAACGAAGGGCGGCTCGTCACCTGCCGCCAATGAGAGCGCGCATTTTATGGACGCGCGCTCGAACTGTCAAGAAAGATCAGGGCACTGCGAAGTCTCGTTCAGCTAGCAGCGACCGTTTCCGTCTCGCTCTCGCTGCCACCGTCGAACAAACTCTCGCCGCGATTGCGTCGACGGCGGTGCTCGTGATAGGCAAGCCCGGTGCCGGCAGGCACCAGACGGCCGACAATCACATTTTCCTTCAGGCCACGCAGATCATCGACGCGCCCGGAAACCGCCGCCTCGGTGAGAACGCGGGTGGTTTCCTGGAAGCTGGCCGCAGAGATGAAGGACTCCGTGGACAGACTCGCCTTGGTAATACCAAGCAGCATCGGCGTGAACCGCGCCGGCTCCTTGCCTGCTGCTTCGAGGGCGGAATTTTCTTCCTCTACCCGGGCGCGATCGACCTGATCGCCAGTGATGAAACTGCTGTCACCCGCGTGGGTGATCTCTACCTTACGCAACATCTGTCGCAGGATGACTTCGATATGCTTGTCGTTGATACGCACACCCTGGAGGCGATAGACATCCTGGACCTCGTCAACGATGTAATTGGCCAATGCCTGCACACCCAGAACACGAAGGATGTCGTGCGGTACCGGCTGCCCTTCCACCAGAGGTTCCCCGGGGCTGACTCGCTCACCTTCGTAGACGGTGACGTGACGTCCCTTGGGAATGAGATACTCGTGCGTATCACCATTTTCGTCGGTGATCAATAAGCGCTGCTTGCCCTTGGTGTCCTTGCCAAAACTGACGATACCATAATGCTCGGCAATGATGGCATAGTCCTTGGGACGCCGAGCTTCGAAAAGCTCGGCCACACGCGGCAAACCACCGGTGATGTCACGGGTCTTACTGGTGCCTACTGGCAGACGCGCCAGAGTGTCACCAGGCTGCACCTGCGTGCCATCCTGGACGGCGATGATCGCACGCGGTGGCAGGTAGTAACGCGCAGGAAGATCCGTCCCCGGCAACTTGAGATCCTTGCCCTTGGCATCCTGCAGAAGGACCACAGGACGCAGATCGCGGCCGCTGGTCGGACGCTGTTTGGGATCGATCACTGCCTGGGTGCTCAGGCCGGTGATGTCGTCGGTCTGGGAGATGACGCTCTGGCCCTCAATGGCATCCTGCAGCGAGATCGTACCCGCGATCTCGCTGACAATGGGGCGCGTATGCGGATCCCACTCGGCAATGCGCTTGCCAGGCGTTACTGCCTCGCCATCCTGGACCAGGATGGTGGCACCATAAGGCACTTTATAGCGTTCTTTTTCCCGACCTTGCTCGTCGGTGACGGCAATTTCGCCATTACGGCCGACGACCACGTGGCGCCCACTGGGGTGCTCCACCGACCGCAAGCTGCTGTGGTAGCGAATCAAGCCACCCTGCTTGATGTCGATGCTACTCTGCGCCGCAGCACGACTTGCCGCCCCACCGATGTGGAAGGTCCGCATGGTCAGCTGGGTGCCGGGCTCGCCAATGGACTGCGCAGCGATCACACCCACTGCTTCGCCTGCGTTGACCAGGTGACCGCGCGCCAGATCGCGCCCATAGCAAAGGGCACAGACACCATAACGCGATTTGCAGGTCAGGGGAGACCGCACCTTGAGGGAGTCCACGCCCAGTTCGTCGAGCTGCCCAAGCAACTGCTCAGTAAGCAAGGTATTCCGCGGAATGGCAACCTCACCGGTGTTCGGATGCAAAATATCCTCCGCCGTCACCCGCCCGAGCACGCGCTCGCGCAACGCTTCGACCACCTCACCGCCCTCCACCAGGGCCATCATCGGCAGACCATCCTCGGTGCCGCAGTCATGCTCGACCACCACCAGATCCTGGGTCACGTCTACCAGACGACGAGTGAGGTACCCGGAGTTGGCGGTTTTCAGGGCAGTGTCGGCGAGGCCTTTTCGCGCGCCGTGGGTGGAAATGAAGTACTGCAATACATTCAGCCCTTCGCGGAAATTTGCGGTGATCGGCGTTTCGATGATCGAGCCATCCGGCTTGGCCATCAGTCCGCGCATACCGGCCAGCTGGCGTAACTGCGCCGCCGATCCGCGCGCGCCGGAGTCGGCCATCATGTAGATGGAGTTGAAGGAGACCTGCTCGGTTTCCTTGCCATCGGGCAGGGTGACCTTTTCCTTGCTCACCCGGTCCATCATCGCCTTGGCGACCTCTTCGGTGGCGCGCGACCAGATATCGACCACCTTGTTATAGCGCTCGCCTTCGGTGACCAGACCAGAGGTGTACTGATCCTGGATGGTCTTCACCTCGTCCTCGGAGCGTGCCAGGATGACGTCCTTTTCTGGCGGCGTGACCATATCGCCGGCGCCGAAGGAGATGCCAGCACGGGTCGCCATGCGGTAACCGGTGTACATGAGTTGATCGGCAAAGACGACCGTGTCCTTGACACCGAGGGTGCGGTAACAGGTGTTGATCAGTTCGGCGATAGCCTTCTTTTTCAGCACCCGATCGATCACCGCAAACGGCAAGCCTTCGGGCAGGATGTCGCTGAGCAGGGCACGGCCCACCGTGGTCTCGATGCGTTCACCACGGAAACGCATGGTGATACGCGCGTGCATACCGACCTCGCCGTTGTCGTAGGCGCGGCGTACCTCGGCACTGTCGGCAAAGCGCATCCCCTGCCCCTTGGCGTCGAGGCGTTCCTGGGTCATGTAGTACAGACCCAATACGATGTCCTGGGATGGGACGATGATCGGATCGCCGTTGGCCGGGCTGAGGATGTTGTTGGTTGACATCATCAGCGTGCGTGCTTCGAGCTGCGCTTCGAGAGAAAGCGGGACGTGCACGGCCATCTGGTCACCGTCGAAGTCGGCGTTGTAGGCAGCACAGACCAAGGGATGCAACTGGATCGCCTTGCCCTCGATCAGCACCGGCTCAAATGCCTGGATACCCAGACGGTGCAGAGTGGGCGCGCGGTTGAGCATCACCGGGTGTTCGCGGATCACCTCTTCGAGAATATCCCAGACCTCCGGCTTTTCGGCCTCCACCAGGCGCTTCGCAGCCTTGATCGTGGTCGCCAGTCCGCGCTCTTCCAGCTTGTTGAAAATATAGGGCTTAAATAGTTCCAGCGCCATTTTTTTCGGCAGGCCGCACTGATGCAGACGTAACTCCGGACCCACGACAATCACCGAACGACCGGAGTAGTCGACCCGCTTGCCGAGCAGGTTCTGCCGAAAACGTCCCTGCTTGCCCTTGATCATGTCAGCCAGGGACTTGAGCGGGCGCTTGTTCGGACCGGCAATGGCGCGCCCGCGACGGCCATTGTCGAGCAGCGCATCCACCGCCTCCTGTAACATGCGTTTTTCGTTGCGCACGATGATGTCCGGAGCCTTCAGTTCGAGCAGGCGCTTAAGGCGGTTGTTACGGTTGATCACCCGCCGATAGAGATCGTTCAGGTCCGAGGTCGCAAAGCGGCCGCCATCCAGGGGTACCAGCGGACGCAGATCCGGTGGCAGCACCGGCAGGACTTCGAGAATCATCCATTCGGGTCGGTTACCGGAACTGACGAAGGACTCGAGGATCTTCAATCGCTTGGCCAGCTTCTTGGTCTTAGTGTCAGAGTTACTGGCGAGAAGCTCCTCGCGAATCTGTTCGATCTCGCTTTCCAACGGGATGCCCTTGAGCAGTTCCCGGATGCCCTCTGCGCCCATCATCGCGCGGAATTGATCACCATACGCTTCTAAGGCATCGAGATACTGATCCTCGCTGAGAATCTGTCCGCGCTGCAGATCCGTGACCCCGAGATCGACATCAATAACCACATAGGCCTCGAAGTACAGGACTCGCTCGATATCCCGCAAGGGCATATCCAGAATCATGCCCATGCGACTGGGCAGGGACTTCAGGAACCAGATGTGCGCCACGGGGCTGGCCAATTCGATGTGCCCCATGCGCTCACGACGCACGCGCGCCTGCGTGACTTCCACACCGCACTTTTCGCAGACCACGCCACGATGCTTGAGACGTTTGTACTTACCGCAAAGACACTCGTAGTCTTTGATTGGACCAAAGATCTTGGCACAGAACAGGCCTTCGCGCTCGGGTTTGAAGGTCCGATAGTTGATGGTCTCCGGCTTCTTGACTTCGCCGTAAGACCAGGAGCGGATCTTATCCGGCGACGCAATGCCAATGCGGATGGCATCGAATTCTTCCTGCCGATCGTTCTGCTTGAAAAGCTTGAGGAGGTTGTTCAAGTGACTCTTCCTTATCCGAAGCCTGCGGATACCTTAGACCGATTGTTCCAGTTCGATGTCGATGGACAGCGACCGCAGCTCCTTCAACAACACGTTGAAGGACTCCGGCATTCCCGCGTCCATGCGGAAATCGCCCTTGACGATGGATTCATACATTTTGCTGCGCCCGGAAACGTCATCGGATTTGACCGTGAGCATTTCTTGCAGTGTGTAGGCGGCGCCATAGGCCTCCAGGGCCCAGACCTCCATTTCCCCGAAGCGCTGACCGCCAAACTGCGCCTTGCCGCCCAGCGGCTGCTGGGTGACCAGGCTGTACGGCCCCGTGGAACGGGCATGCATCTTGTCGTCGACCAGATGGTGCAGCTTGAGCATATACATGTAGCCCACGGTGACGGGACGATCAAAGGCTTCACCGCTACGGCCATCATAGAGGGTGACCTGGCCACTCCGCGGCAGGCCGGCGAGTTCGAGCATATCGCGAATGTCTTCTTCGCTCGCCCCATCGAAGACCGGGGTCGCCATGGGTACACCATTGCGTAGATTCTGAGCTAGCGCCAGCACCTCGTCATCGCTCAGGCTGTCGATGTCTTCTATCTTGCCCGTGCGATTGTAGATTTCCGTAAGAAATCCGCGCAGCTCAGCCATAGCCCGCTGCTGGTCGAGCATTTCCGCAATACGTCGTCCCAGACCCTTGGCTGCCCAGCCCAGGTGGGTTTCGAGGATCTGCCCGACGTTCATACGCGATGGTACGCCGAGGGGATTAAGGACGATATCGACAGACGTTCCATCGGCTAGGTAGGGCATGTCTTCCACTGGTACGATCTTGGAGACCACACCCTTGTTGCCGTGGCGACCGGCCATCTTGTCGCCGGGCTGCAACTGCCGCTTCACGGCCACGTGCACCTTCACCATCTTCAGCACACCCGGGCTCAGGTCATCGCCCTGGGTCAGCTTCCGCCGCTTCTCTTCCAGAACCGCATCCAGACGTTCGCGCTGCTGCTCGAGCTGGGCGCGGATTTGCTCCAGCGCCTCGTTACTCTCCTCACTGCGCAGGCGAATATCGAACCAGCGGTCCCGCGCCAACTCCTTCAGATAGGTCTTGGTGACCTTTGCTCCGGCCGCAAGACCCGCGGGACCACCCTCAGCCACCTTGCCAAGCAACAGGCGTTCGATCCGCTGGTAGGTATCCGCCTCGAAAATGCGGTACTCATCCTGCACGTCTTTGCGAATTTTCTTGAGCTGTTCCTCTTCGATCGCCTTGGCCCGCGCGTCTTTGTCGATGCCATCGCGGGTGAAGACCTGCACGTCGATGACGGTACCATACATACCTGCCGGCATGCGCAGGGAATTGTCCTTCACGTCCGAGGCCTTCTCGCCAAAGATCGCGCGCAGGAGCTTCTCCTCGGGGGTGAGCTGCGTCTCACCTTTGGGGGTGACCTTGCCGACGAGGATGTCGCCCGGGCCAAGCTCCGCGCCGATCACGACAATACCGGAGTCATCCAGGTGGCGCAGGGCGCCTTCGGAGACGTTGGGAATGTCGCGGGTAATCTCTTCCGGCCCGAGTTTCGTATCCCGGGCATAGACCGGGAACTCCTCGATATGGATGGTGGTATAGCGATCTTCCGCCACCACGCGCTCGGAAATGAGGATGGAGTCCTCGAAGTTGTAGCCGTTCCAGGGGGTAAAAGCGACCAGAATGTTCTGTCCCAGGGCCAATTCCCCCAGTTCCGTACTCGGGCCATCTGCCAGAACGTCTCCCCGCGCAACCTCATCGCCAACGCGTACGATCGGCTTCTGGTTGAGGGTGGTATTCTGGTTGGAGCGCGAATACTTCACCAGGTTATAGATATCTACTCCCGGTTCCCCAGGCTGCGTTTCGTCGTCATTGACGCGCACAACGATACGCGCACCGTCGACACTATCCACGACGCCACCACGACGAGCGGTAATGGCCGCACCAGAGTCGATGGCGACGACCCGCTCCATACCCGTACCCACCATCGGGGCATCGGAACGCACGGTAGGTACCGCCTGCCGCTGCATGTTCGAACCCATGAGAGCCCGGTTGGCGTCGTCATGTTCCAGGAAGGGAATGAGGCTCGCCGCCACGGAAACGATCTGCCGCGGCGAGATATCCATGAGCTGTACCTGATCCGGCGCTACCAACAGTGTCTCGCCCTTGTTTCGGCAGGAGACGAGCTCATCCAGCAGGTGATTGTCCGGGCCCAGCGGCGAGTTCGCCTGGGCGATGACGTAGTCACCTTCGTCGATGGCAGACAGGTAGATCACCTCATCCGTGGCCTGCCCGTCGATCACCTTGCGATAAGGGGTCTCCAGAAAGCCGTAGGCGTTGGTACGGGCAAAACAAGCGAGACTGTTGATCAGGCCGATGTTAGGTCCTTCCGGCGTCTCGATCGGGCAAATTCGTCCGTAGTGGGTAGGATGCACGTCGCGCACTTCGAAGCCAGCGCGCTCACGCGTCAAACCGCCCGGTCCCAGCGCCGAGACACGGCGCTTGTGAGTGACTTCGGAGAGCGGGTTGGTCTGGTCCATAAACTGCGAAAGCTGGCTCGAGCCGAAAAATTCATTGACCACTGCCGCAATCGGTTTGGCATTGATCAGATCCTGCGGAGTCAGACCTTCGCTCTCGGCCAGCGCCAGACGATCCTTGACCGCCCGTTCAACGCGCACCAGTCCCAGACGGAACTGATTTTCCATGAGTTCGCCGACAGAGCGTACACGCCGGTTCCCCAGGTGGTCGATGTCATCAATCTCGCCGATACCATTGCGCAGATCCACCAAGACCTTCATCACCGCAATGATGTCCTCGTTGCTCAGCACCCCCGCGCCGGTAATTTCTTCCCGGCCGACACGGCGATTGAACTTCATCCGTCCCACCTGCGAGAGATCGTAACGCTCGGGGCTGAAGAACAATCCCTGGAACAGGGTCTGCGCCGAATCCTTGGACGGTGGCTCACCCGGACGCATCAAACGATAGATCTCGATCTGTGCCTCATGGGCATCCCGCGCGGTATCGATGCGCAGGGTCTCAGAAATGTACGGACCGCGATCAACTTCGTTGATGTACAGAGTTTGGATATGCAAGGGCGCAGCTTGGCGCAGCTTTTTCAACGCCTCGTCATCGATCAGATCGTTGGCCTGAAGCACAAGTTCGCCAGTAACTTCATCCACCAGATCGCGGGCGAGGACCTTGCCCAGCAAAAACACTTCCGGCACTTCCACCTCGATCGTCTCACCGATCTCCTGGAGTTGTCGTACATGACGGGCGGTAATGCGCTTACCCTTGGCGATGATGATCTCGCCGGTTTTGGGATGCGCCACATCGAATACGGCAATGTCGCCCTGCACACGGCTGGGACGCAGCTGGTAGAAGATCTGCGCGCCTTCGATGCGGAACTCCTCGGTATCGAAGAACATGCCCAAGATATCTTGCGTACCATAGCCAAGAGCACGCAACAGCGTCGTTGCCGGCAGCTTCCGGCGCCGGTCGATGCGTGCGTAGAGGTGATCCTTCGGATCAAACTCAAAATCGAGCCAGGAACCACGGTAGGGAATGATGCGCGCGTTGAAGAGCAATTTCCCGGACGAATGGGTCTTGCCGGCATCATGGGCAAAAAACACGCCCGGCGACCGATGCAGCTGCGACACGATCACCCGCTCGGTGCCATTGATGATGAAAGAGCCATGCTCAGTCATCAACGGCAGCTCACCCATGTACACGTCCTGTTCCTTGACGTCCTTGATGCGCTTCGCCCCTGTGCTGTCGTCCTTTTCATAGAGCGCCAGACGCAGGCGTACGCGCAGGCCGGCGCAATAGGTAGCGCCGCGCTGATGACACTCCATGACATCGAAGACCGGACGTTCGAGACGATAACTGACATAGTCCAGTCGCGCATTGCCAGAATAGCTCTCCATGGGGAAGAGCGAGCGGAATACCGCTTCGAGGCCCGTATCGCTGCGCGCCGCAGCGGGAGTTTCAGCCTGGAGAAACTCGCGATAAGAATCCATCTGGGTCGCCAACAGGTAAGGCACCGGAAGGATACTTTGGCTGTTACCAAAGTCTTTACGAATCCGTTTCTTTTCCGTAAAAGAGTAGGCCATGAGTGCTCCGCGCGATAGTCGCTAGATTACGAACCAAAAAGACGGCATGCCGCCAATAATGAGGGGCTGACGACCAAAGGTCGCCAGCCATGTAGGGTAGAGACAGAAAATCTTACTTGATCTCGGCCTCGGCACCCGCTTCCACCAACTGCTTCTTGATGTCTTCCGCTTCCGCCTTGGCAATACCTTCCTTGACCGGCTTCGGGGCGCCATCCACCAGGTCCTTGGCTTCTTTCAGACCCAGACCGGTAATGGCACGCACCACCTTGATGGTATTTACCTTGTTGGCACCAGCGCTGGTCAGGATGACGTCAAATTCTGTCTGCTCTTCCGCTGCAGCAGACGCTTCGCCCGCACCACCCGCAGCGGCACCCGGGGCAGCCACGGCAACCGCAGCGGCGGATACGCCAAACTTCTCTTCCATGTCCTTGATCAGCTCGGAGAGCTCGAGGACGGTCATGCCAGCAATGGCATCCAGAATTTCTGCTTTTGATAAGGCCATGATCTTGTTGCTCCTAAAAATGAATTACGCTGCTTGATCGCGCACAGCCGCGAGGGTGCGGACGAAACGCCCGGGAACCTCGTTGAGGGTACGCACAAAGGTAGAGATGGGTGCCTGCATGGTTCCCATGAGCTTGGCCAGCAATTCTTCCCGCGAGGGCATCTTGCTGAGCTGCTGGAGCGCCTTCGCATCCATCAACTTGGCTCCCAGGGCACCACCGGTAATGACGAATTTGTCGTTGCCCTTGGCAAAGTCGGTCAGGACCTTGGCCACGGCCACGGGATCTTCGCTGGCCGCGAAAACCAGGGGACCGCTGAGCAACGGATTCATCACCGCAAAGTCGGTGTCTGCCAATGCACGTTTGAGGAGGGTGTTCTTGACCACCTGCACATGCACTGACTGCTTGCGCGCCGCAACACGGAGCGCCGTCATCTGAGCGACGCTCAGACCCCGGTACTCGGCTACCGCCATCGCTTGCACATTCGCCAACTTTGCTTGCAGGGCAGCAACTACTTGCTCTTTATCAGCGAGTTTGAGACTCACGGTTTGCTACCTCCAGTTGGACAGAGGCGGCCAGAAATTCCTGGCGCGCCGTCGCCTACGCAGGGTATGGGTTTGAGGCAGAGGCCCCCTGCGGTCTTTGAACGCCGGCTTGCGCCGACACATCCCGCCAAAATGGCAGAATTCCTCTTACAACCCGGCAGGATCCACGGCGACGCCGGGGCCCATGGTCGGGTTGACACTGATCTTGCGAATATAAATACCTTTACTGGTGGCCGGCTTCGCCTTCTTCACGCTGTCGAGCAGTGCGAGGAAGTTGGCATGTAGGTCCTCTACCGAGAAAGATGCCTTGCCAATACTGCTGTGGACGATACCACCCTTGTCAGCGCGGTAACGGACCTGACCGCCCTTGGCGTTTTGCACCGCCGTGCGAACGTCGGCGGTTACCGTGCCGACCTTCGGATTGGGCATCAAACCACGCGGGCCCAGCACCGGACCCAGGGCGCCCACCACGCGCATGGCATCTGGGGTGGCGATGACCACATCGAAATCCATCTGCCCCGCCTTTACCTGCTCGGCGAGATCTTCCATACCCACCAGATCGGCACCCGCCTCTTTGGCTTCGCTGGCCTTTTCGCCGGTGGCGAAGACTGCTACACGCATCGTCTTGCCAGTACCCTTGGGGAGCACCACCGCGCCGCGGACCACCTGGTCCGACTTTCGCGGATCAATGCCGAGACCGATCGCGACATCCACCGATTCCGGAAATTTGGCGGTGGCCGTCTGCTTTACCAGAGCCAGCGCCTCTTCGAGATTATAGCGCTGACTGCGGTCGATCAGGGCGCGCGCCGCAATGATACGCTTCGATTTCTGTGCCATCGCTTATCCCTCCACCGTCAGACCCATACTGCGGGCCGTTCCACGAATGCTGCGCTTGGCCGCTTCCAGGTCCTCAGTATTCAGATCCGGCAACTTGGTCTTGGCAATTTCTTCTACCTGAGCTTCCGTCACCTTACCGACCTTGTTGGTGTTGGGACGTCCACTACCTGACTTGAGCCCAGCAGCTTTCAGCAGCAGCACCGGCGCTGGCGGCGTCTTGACGATGAAACTGAAGCTCTTGTCGGCAAACACCGTGATGACCACCGGCAGCGGCAATCCCGGCTCAATGCCTTGGGTTTGCGCATTGAATGCCTTGCAAAACTCCATGATGTTCAAGCCGCGCTGGCCCAAAGCCGGACCAATAGGTGGACTGGGGTTGGCCTGGGTGGCCTTCACCTGGAGCTTGATATAGCCCGTAATTTTCTTTGCCATGCTGACTCCTTGAGGTACAAGCGCCGTGCGGCTCCCTCAGATGATAAAATCAGATCTTTTCGACCTGACCGAAATCCAGCTCCACTGGAGTGGAGCGTCCAAAAATGGTTACCGAGACGCGCAGTTTGCTCTTCTCGAAATTCACCTCTTCCACCACGCCATTGAAGTCCTTGAAGGGACCTTCAATGACGCGAACCTGCTCACCTGGCTCAAAAGTGAACTTGGGACGCGGTTTCTCCACCCCTTCCTTGATCCGCTTGAGAATCGCGTCGGCCTCTGCCTCGGAGAGAGGATGCGGTTTACCGACACTCCCGCCCACGAACCCGGTAACCCGCGGCGTGTTTTTGACCAGATGCCAGGTCAGATCGTTCATCTCCATTTGCACCAGCACATACCCCGGGTAAAACATCCGCTGGGAGGTTGCCCGCTGCCCATTGCGCATCTCTACCACTTCCTCCACCGGGACCAGGATTTCACCAAACTGATCCGCCAAACCCTCGCGCCGAGCGCGCTCACGGATCTCTGCCTGCACCCGCTTTTCGAAACTGGAAAAGGCATGTACCACATACCAACGCATTGCCATGACTAGGCGCCTCCCAAGGCAAAACGCACGACCGCCAGCAAGGCCAGATCCACCAGCCACAAAAACAGAGCGATGACAATGATCAGCCCGAGAATGACTGCGGTGCTGCGCAGCAGTTCAGGGCGGCTGGGCCACACCACCTTGCGCAGCTCTACATAGGCCTCACGAAAGAACTGCAGCAGTGTAGACGCGCCCTCGCTCCAGGCAAAAAAGCCTAGCGCGAACAGGAGACCCACAATCAGAGCGATACTGGGTACGTACGTGCCGAAATGGAGCGGAATCAGAAAATAGGCGAGCACCCCCAAGGCAGCAAAAAATGCCGCAGCATAGAGTTTCACTTTTTCTGACATGAATGCCGCTTCCTAAAAAATGGCAGGGCAGGAGGGGCTCGAACCCCCAACCTGCGGTTTTGGAGACCGCTGCTCTACCAGTTGAGCTACTGCCCTGCAGAAACATAGGCGGCCACATCGGCCGCGCCGTCGATGGAGTCTAGCAAAGTAGACCCCAACCCGCGAGTTACTCGACGATCTTCGAAACGACGCCGGCGCCGACGGTACGGCCTCCTTCGCGCACTGCAAAACGCAGCCCATCTTCCATCGCGATCGGGGCAATCAGCGTGACCTTG
>NZ_JBYCKU010000041.1:0-27194 GCF_057473545.1 Acidithiobacillus sp. TH-A67 | reverse complement strand
CTATAGAAGCACTCTCTGTACCTGACAAAAGTGGTAAACTATGTTCTAATAAAAATATATAGTTATACTATATATTATCAGAAGGCTACCTCCGTGCTGGTTCAAATCAACCGCATTATCTAGTTTATATCAACCGTTATGGTGTATTTAAACCGCGCCTACCGCCGATTCTGACCCTGTCAGTAGGAAAATTGGCATCTTGCAATTTCATAAAATTCTACTATTTCTCTTCGCGGGTTGTATTGGCGGAGTGGCCATTCAAGTTCTCGCGTTCTGTGCCGTTACTAGGTCATAGATAGATTCGATCAGTAGGATTGTTATGCACGAGGCAATAGAAAACAGCGGCGAAGTGCTGGAGACGGTGACCAGCATCCTGACCCGGCAGCTCGCCCTCAGCCGTGAACAGTTGGAGCAAGCCATCACCGATATTGTCGGTCGCTTTACCGGCCTGCACCGTCGCTTGAGTGAAGCGGTGCTTTCTTCCCAGGGTACATCCGGCGAAGAAGGCGCCGCGGAGGCGAGACAGCACTTTCGCGAAACCGAAAGCGAGCTGCAGATGATCCTGCGCCATATCGAAGCTTCGGTGCAGCAGCACGAAGCCAACCAGGCGACCATTGCCGCCCTCATGCAGCAGGTCAATGTCCTGGAACAAATGGCGCGAGAGGTGGGGGAGATTGCTGCGCAAACTACGCTCCTAGCTCTCAACGCGGCCATCGAAGCTGCCCGTGCCGGCGAACAGGGGCGTGGCTTTGCGGTGGTGGCTGACGAGGTGCGCAAGCTTTCCTCTCGTTCCAAGGAAAGCAGTGTGGCGATGGCCGAAAACGTCAAGGAAATCGTCAAGGCTATCCGCCAGGTCGTCGCGGCAGCGGATAAATCCATCGAGGAAGAAAGGGCTTTCCTGAAAAATGCGAGGGAATCGACGCGCAACGCCCTGGATCGCGTCGAGCAGATGACCGAAGAGCTCTGCACCTCTCAGGCCAGACTACAACTGGAAGGAACGCAAATCGCTGAGGATATGAATCAGCTCCTGGTCACTCTGCAATTCCAGGATCGCGTCAATCAGATTCTGCAGCACGTCGAAGAAGGTCTGGCTGAATTGCCGCGGCATCTGCACCCCAGAGAAAGCCTGCAGAGCGTCCAAGACTGGCTGCAGTCCATGGAGGACCGCTACAGCACGGCCGAGGAGCGGGCCGCCCACCGCAATGAAGGTGTCGCGACCGCTGGCGGTGGCGACGACATCACCTTTTTTTGAACCAAAGGGATAGCGCAATGGCAAAAACGATTTTGATAGTGGACGACTCGGCCTCCTTGCGGCAGGTAGTACGCATTGCTCTGGAGGGGGCGGGGTACGAGGTGCTGGAGGCTGGTGATGGTGTGCAGGGTCTCGCCCAGCTGCAGGCTGCCGCTCGCGTTCATCTGATCATCAGCGACGTCAATATGCCCAATATGGATGGGATCACGTTTCTGAAAAATATCAAACAACTACCCAACTACAAGTTCACGCCGGTCATCATGCTGACCACGGAAAGTGGCGACGAGATGAAGCAGGAAGGCCGCGCCGCAGGTGCCAAGGCTTGGGTCGTCAAGCCCTTTCAGCCACAGCAGTTGCTGGCGGCCGTTGCCAAGCTGGTATTGCCTTGACCATGGAAATCCGCGAAGAACGGCACGGCGAACAACTGCAGCTTGGGCTGCTGGGTAATCTGGATATCTACGCCGTTGCGCAGTTGCGTGAACGCCTGCTTTCCGCTTTGGCGTCCGCGCACACCCTCAATATCGATCTGCAGCAAGTGGAGGAAATCGACGGCGCTGGTCTGCAATTGCTCCTTGCCCTGAAGCGGGGTGCTAGCGAACAGGGTTGCCAATTGTCCCTGAGTAAGCACTCTCCTGCGGTCGTCGAGGCCATGGAACTCTGTCGCTTGTCGTCCTTTTTCGGTGACCCGATTCTATTGCAGCGTGAGCAAGCATGATGATGGATATCGATCCCGCGCTCCAGGGCGCCATGGAAACCTTTTTCGAGGAAAGCCGCGACCTGCTGCTGGAGATGGAGCAGATCCTGCTCGGCGTCGAAACCCATGGCCTGGAGGCCGAGCAACTGAATGCCCTGTTTCGGGCCGCGCACACCATCAAGGGATCAGCCGGACTCTTTGGTCTGGATCCTTTGGTACGTTTTACCCATCGGCTGGAAAACCTGCTGGACCGCATCCGTGGCGGGCAGCAGGTCTTCGCTGCCGAACAGATGGTTCCCTTGTTACTCGCCTGCGCCGATCATCTCGGGGCGTATCTTGCGATGCTACAGGGGTCAGACGCCTTTCAGCCCGACTTTCTCGCCGAGGACGTGCGTCTTCTCGAAGCCCTGGAGGCGGTGCAGCAACGCCAGCCGGAACGAAGTCGCCTGCCAGCACCGGCAAGTGATCGCCCGGCGTCACCCGTGGCGCAACAGGCAGATACCTCTGCCCCAGCAGATCAGCCGCGTGCGTCCCAATCTGCCAGCTGGCATATTTCTTTGCGCTTTGGCGTGGACACCTTTCGTGACGGCATGGACCCGCTGTCTTTTCTGCAGTACCTACGACAGATGGGAGAGATTCTGGGCCTGGTCACCCTGACCGATCAATTGCCCAAGCTTGCCGAGCTGGATCCTGAAAGCTGCTATCTGGGTTTCGAGATCGCCTTTGCCAGTACTGCCAGCAAAGCGGAAATTGCTGCGGTCTTCGATTTTGTCAAAGACAGTTGCACTCTCCACATCTTGCCCAGTCATGATCGCCTCTCGGAATACCTGCGGATGATCGAGTCCCTCCCCGAAGCCGATCACAAACTGGGGGAGATCCTGGTTGCTGTCGGTTCCCTTACCCCCGAGGAGCTGCAGCAAGCCCTCGGGCAGCAACGGGAGGAAGAAGATCGTAGTGGTCAACATCATCCCTTGGGTGAGATTCTGGTTGCTTCTCAGATGGTCCAGGAGCCGCTGGTCCAGAGCGCCCTCGCCAAGCAACAGCAACAACGCGCCCAGCGGCAGATGCTGCGCATCCATGCCGAGGAGCTCGATCAACTGGTCGATCTGGTTGGCGAACTGGTCATTGCCAGCGCAGCCAATCGCCTGCGTGCCCAGGAAGAAGAGCGTGAACTCAGGGTGGAGGCGGCGGTGCAGGTTGCACGTCTGGTCGAAGAAATCCGCGATCGTGCCCTGCATTTGCGCATGATCGAGGTCAATGAAATCTTCCAGCGCTTTCCGCGCGTGGTGCGCGATACCGCCAAGCAGTTGGGCAAGGATATTCGCCTGGAGATTCATGGGGAGCAGACGGAACTCGACAAAAGCATGGCGGAGAAAATCGTCGATCCCCTCATGCATCTGGTGCGCAATGCCATGGACCATGGCATCGAGCCTGCAGCAACGCGGCAGGCCACCGGCAAGGATCCGCAGGGACGCATCCTGCTGCTGGCGCGCCACGATGCCAGTGGCATCCTGATCGAGGTCCAGGACGATGGCGCCGGCCTGCAACGCGACAAGATCCTGCGTAAGGCGATCGAAAAGGGCCTGGTGCAGGAAGATCAGAAACTGAGCGATGCCGAGGTATTTGCCCTGATCTTCGCCCCGGGATTTTCCACTGCCGAGAAAATCAGCGATATCTCCGGACGGGGCGTGGGTATGGACGTAGTCAAACAGAATATCGAGTCCATCCGCGGAAGCATCGATGTCGAGAGCCAGCCCGGTCAGGGTACCACTATTCGTATCCGCCTGCCGCTCACCCTTTCCATCATCGACGGCTTTGTGGTGCGGATTGGTAAGGGCCTCTTCGTGATTCCTTCCGACGCCGTCGAGGAGTGTCTCGAATACCCGCAAGTCGAAGCGACGGGATATCTGCAATTACGCGGTCAGCCCCTGCCACTGCTCGATCTTGCGGCGATGTTCCAGGTAGAGCGGGACGCCGGGAGCCGACGCAATGTCATTGTCGTGGGGCAGGGCTCCGAACGCATGGGGGTGCTGGTCGGCGCTATTCTGGGCAATCAGCAAACGGTCATTAAACCCCTGGGACGCCTTTTCGAATCCTTACCCGGCATCTCGGCGGCCACCATTCTGGGTAACGGTGAGCTCGCCCCGATCCTTGATATTGCCAACCTACTCCAACACCACACCCGGCCTAGCCGCACGGCCCAGCCGACCAAATCTTCATAGGAGATCCAACGATGTTTGCTAATCTGCGTATCGGTACACGGCTCAGCCTTGCCTTTGCACTCTTGATTATCTTTCTGATGGTGGTCGGTGGTATCGGGTGGTGGGGTGCGCAGCGGCTCAAAGCCGATCTGGAAACGGTTACCGGAACCGTTGCCACGAATGTCGATAAAATCAACTCCATCATGCTGCATGTCGGGCGGATGAAGGCCGACTTCAATCTGGCGTATGGTCTGCCCGCGCAAGCGGAGCAGGCATCTGCCCAGATCGCTCAGATCGATAGGCAGATCCGTCCGTATTACCCATATCTCGAGAAAAGCCTGATCAGCCCGGAAGCGCGCACGGATCTGCGCGAATCTCAGGCCACCTACGATACCTTCTATCGTGCCGAGCAGCGGTATTTACAATTGCTCCGCGCTGCCGCCCAGGATCCCAAGACGGAAACCCAGGCGATCGACGCAGCCAATAATTTCTTCAACAGCCAGGTTATTCCCGCGGAGCGGCATCTATACGCCGTCAATCATTCGCTACGTAGCGCGGCAGCAAGCACCCTGGAGGCCAAGCGGAAACAGGGAGCAGCGGACGCAAAGATGGTCAGTACTGTAACCGTGGTCATCGCCGTGCTTGCCATCATCGCCAGTATCCTCATCGCTTGGGGTTTGTCGCGCTCCATCACCCGTCCGCTGCTCGAAGCGGTACGGGTGTCTGAGCGGGTCGCCGAGGGGGATCTCAGCGTGCAGGTCGAGGCGCGGAGCAAGGACGAAACGGGACGGCTGATGAGCGCCATGCAGGCCATGGTGCAAAACCTGACCCAGATCATTGGCGATGTCCGTGCGGCCGCCGACAATCTGTCGAGCGCCTCGGAAGAGGTCAGCGCCACTTCCCAATCCCTGTCCCAGGCGGCCTCGGAACAGGCGGCCAGTGTCGAAGAAACCTCCGCTACCCTGGAGCAGGCGGCTGCTTCCATCAAGCAGAATGCCGAAAATGCACGGGTCACCGACGATATCGCCACCAGCGCGGCAAAAGAGGCGCAAAGGGGTGGCGAGGCGGTCAGTCAGACCCTGCAGGCGATGAAGGACATCGCCGAGCGGATTGGTATCGTCGACGATATCGCGTATCAGACCAATATGCTGGCGCTGAATGCCGCCATCGAAGCGGCACGGGCCGGAGAACACGGCAAGGGCTTCGCCGTGGTCGCCGCTGAGGTGCGCAAACTGGCGGAACGCAGCCAGGTTGCGGCACAGGAGATTGGATCTCTGGCCAGCGGCAGCCTCAAGGTCGCCGAAAATGCCGGCCAGGCCCTGGAAGCCGTGGTACCTGCCATTGCCAAAACCTCGGATCTGGTACAGGAAATCAACGCGGCGTCCAACGAACAGGCCGCTGGCATCGATCAGATCAATGTGGCCGTGGGACAGTTGAATCAGGTAACGCAGCAAAATGCCTCGGCCTCCGAGGAGTTGGCGGCGACTGCCGAAGAGATGAGCGGGCAGGCAGGACAGCTACAGGAGCTCATGGCCCGTTTCCGCCTCGGTAACGAGGCGCAGCGCCAGGGGCGCAAGTCGGCCAAAGCACCGGCGAGCGAGCACGGCGTTGCGCACCTGCCCAAGGGTACGTCAAGCATGGCAGCGTCCGAAGAATTCGTACGCTTCTGAGGAGGGCAAAATGGCACAGGTCCCTGCTACTACCGGCGAGCCAGCGACAGGCAGCGCCGGACAGTTTTTGATTGTGCAGCTGCAAGAAGAAGCCTTCGGCCTGGATATTACGGTGGTGCGCGAAATCATTGCCTATGTGGCGCCGACGCCGGTCCCGATGATGCCGAATTTTGTGCTGGGCGTCATCAATCTGCGTGGCCAGGTGGTGCCCGTCATCGATATGGCACGTCGCTTTGGCCGCAAGCCAACCACTATTTACAAGCGCAGTTGCATTATTATCCTGGATTTTGCGGACGACGGGCAACGCCAGCGTATTGGTGTCGTTGTCGATGCGGTCAATGAAGTCATCGAGTTCTCTGCGCAGCAAATCGAGGTGCCTCCCCAATTCGGCACGGGACTGCGCACCGATTTTCTGCGTGGCATGGGAAAAATCGATAGTCGATTCATTGTGCTGCTGGAAATGAAAAAGGTACTTTCCCTGGAGGAAATGGCGCAATTGGTAGCTCTGCGTGGCACGGAAACCGAAACGGATGAGCAAAGCGTCTGATTCTTCGGGTGTTGTTCCTACCCTCCAGGAATATCAAAAATTGCAGCAGTTTCTGTTTTCCGAGGCGGGTATTACCTTGGGACCAGGAAAGCAGGCCATGCTGGCCGGGCGTCTGGGAAAACGGCTGCGGGCACTCAATCTACCCAGCTTTTCTACCTACCTGCAGCATCTCTCCAGTGATGCTGCGGAGCGCCAGCTGGCCGTCGATCTACTCACCACCAACGAAACCTATTTTTTTCGGGAACCGAAACATTTTGCCTTTCTGAGTGAGGTGGCAATTCCGGAGTTTCATGCGCAACAAAAGGTACGTATCTGGAGTGCTGCCTGCTCCTCGGGGGAAGAGCCCTATAGTATCGCGATGGTACTGGCGGAAAGACGTGGCCAGCGGCCTTGGGAGGTTCTCGGTTCAGATATCAGCCAAAGCATTTTACAGAGAGCCCGCGCTGGCGAATATCCCCTCGCCCGTGCCGAGAAAATCCCGCGCTCCTATCTGCAACGTTTCTGCCTCAAGGGCATTGGCGCACGGGAGGGAACTCTACAAATTGATGCAGCCCTGCGGCAGCGCGTGCAATTTCAGCAGATCAATCTAATTGGCTCATTGGGGAGTGGGGACGATTTCGATATGATCTGGTTGCGGAACGCTCTTATTTACTTTGATATTGAGACAAAGGTAGCGATTTGTCAAAAGTTGTTACAAAAACTGCGACCTGGGGGCTATTTTCTGGTGGGGCATTCGGAAAGCCTGCAAGGCATGATCGGTGGGCTGGAGATGGTGCAGGCCGCCGTGTATCGCAAGCGATGAATGTACAGCGGGAAATTTTTCTGCAGCCGGGGGATTGGTACTTTGGCGGGCCCGATCTGGTGCTCCGTACTTTGTTAGGCTCCTGTATCGCCGTGACCTTGTGGCATCCGCAGACACACACGGGTGGCATGTGTCATTTTCTGTTGCCGCGCCGTTTTGGTGCCTCCGATGGTCGCCTGGATGGCCGGTATGGGGAAGAGGCCATCGCTGCCCTGCTGCGCGCGTTGCAGCAGCAGGGAAGGCGGGCCGGGGAGTTTCACTGCAAGATTTTCGGCGGCGGTAACATGTTTGGCAGCCCTTTGAACAAGGAGCCGGTGGCCAGTAACGACCAATGCACCGATGTCCCCTGTCGCAATATCCGCGCCGCCACCACGCTGGTACGCGATGCCGGTTTCGATCTGCAGGGTGTACATGTGGGTGGCGCGGGTCATCGCAATCTCTCTTTTTATCTCCATTCGGGGGAGGTGCTGTTGCGTTTTGTCGGCAATGATGCCCAGATCTGGCGGAAATCCCAATGAATCCCATCCGCGTTTTTATTGTGGACGACTCGGCGGTGGTCCGGCAGATACTGCAAGCGGCCCTTGACCAGGATCCCGGCATACAGGTGCAGGGAACGGCGCAAGACCCCCTTTTTGCCTGGCAACGCATTCAGGGGCACTGGCCCGATGTCCTGATCGTCGATATTGAGATGCCGCGCATGGACGGTATCAGCTTTTTGCGCAAGATCATGGCCGAGCATCCCCTGCCGGTACTCATCTGTTCGAGTCTAGCCGAGTCGGGCAGTCAATTTGCCATCGATGCCTTGGCCGCCGGTGCGGTACAGATTATCACCAAGCCGCAGTCCGGTGTGCGGGAGTTTTTGCAGAAGGATGCGCCGGCGATCATTCAGGCGGTCAAGACCGCGGCGCGGGCGCGGGTGCGAGCCCTGCCGCAAGCCAGCGCACCAGCGACTCCAGCCAAAACCGCGGCAAGTTCTGGTCTACAATTGCTCGCCCAGCGCAGTACGGAAAAGGTCATTGCCATTGGCACCAGTACCGGCGGCACCCAGGCGTTGGAGTTTGTCTTGCAGCGACTTCCTGCCACGCTGCCGGGCCTGGTGATCGTCCAGCATATGCCGGAAAAATTCACCGCTGCCTTTGCTGCGCGGCTGAACACGATCAGCGCCCTCGAGGTACGCGAGGCCCAGGACGGTGACCGAGTACTGAGCGGCAGAGCACTGATTGCTCCAGGTGGCAAACATATGCGTGTAGCGCGTTCAGGTGCGCAATTTATCGTACAGGTCTTCGACGGGCCACTGGTGAAGCACCATCGGCCCTCGGTAGATGTGCTTTTCCGCTCGGTGGCCGAGGTGGCAGGGTGCAACGCTTGGGGCGTGATCATGACCGGTATGGGTGACGACGGCGCCCAGGGCCTTGCCACCATGCACCAGGCGGGGGCCCATACCCTCGCTCAGGATGAGAATAGCTGCGTGGTCTTTGGTATGCCCAAGGAGGCCATTCGGCTCGGTGGAGTGGACGAAATTTTGCCTCTCGAGCAAATTCCGCAGCGGTTGATACAAGCGACTGGAACGGGCAGTGTCATCAGAGCCTGAACCCAGGAGCCTTCCAGCCGTCCGCGTGCGTGAACCAGAGGCCCTTGGCACACCTCTCTTGCAACGCAGTCGGTTCTTTTATGGCGCCTGGACCCTGCTCGTTGCACTGCTGGTCGGCGCCACAATCCTCATCGGTTGGCAATGGCAGGCGACGTTTCGGGAAAAGACCGTCACGCGGGCCGAGCAGCGCGCTCTCAACGATCTGGGACGGATGAGTGATCTGTTGCGGGTCATGCTGCAGATCCATGCCCGCGACTTGATCCCCCTAGCCAGCTCCAGCGCCTTGCAGCAGCCTGACGTCCTACGCCTGCATGAGCATGTCCATCCTTACCTGGACAAGCTCTCCTGTGCGCCTTTCCAGGCCCCTCTGCATTCCCGACTCCGGGGTTGCGTGGCAAAGAATGGCTCTTATCTTTCCTACAGCACCGCCTGTCACCTCGGCAGACCTAAAATTCGCGCGGATGGCTTCCTGGGCATTCCTATTCAGGCCGAGAATCTGGAGACCGGCGACGCCTGCAGTGCCGAGCTTCTATTTCGCAGCCCGCCCATGCAAGACCCAATCCATTTTACCCTCTATGCTGGCGAGGAAGCGCTCAGTACCTGGCAGCGAGGCAGCTGGGGTCAGCCGTCTGCAATGCCCAGTTGGCGCAGTGCCGAGACCCCAGTGGTCGCTACTCCCTGGACTCTGCAGGTATCATGGCAGCCCGAGCTGCCACCACACATCCAGGTGATCCTGGCACGTCTCCGTTGGGGGACGGCGGTCATCGTCGTGGGTGAGATCCTGTCAGCGCTGCTGCTGCTCTTCTGGCTCTACCGGCGAGACATGAATCTCCGCTTTCGCTGGGTTCAGGAGCAGATACGCGCGCAGATGCTGGAGGACTCCTCTCTGCCCCAGCTCTTCCAGCGCATGGTTGAGTTGAGCGTACACGCCACCCGCGCCCACGCAGCCTACGTAGCTATCCCCGATGACGGGAACAAGTCCCTGCGTGTGGTGGCCATTTGCGGTGCAAATGACGAGTTGCGCGAGGCTCTGCGCAGACTCCCCTTACCCCTCGACGAGACTATCGCTCCCTGGGGGCAGCTCTTTCCGGTGCTGGCCTTTCTGCGGCGGCAACGGGTGGATCGCCACAGCCCGCACGTTGCCGGTGTCTGGGCCCAGGCCTGCACCCAATATCCCGCTCTGCGCGGCCTGCGCGAGGTGATCGTCTGGCCTCTGCTGCAGGGACCAACGCATCCTCCCTTGGGAGTCTTCGCCCTGGAAATTCCGCGTCTGCAACGGCGACTCTTCGGGAAGGAACTGATAGAGCGCTGGGATCAGATTGCCGATGATCTGGAGCGCTTCGCCCACTCTCGGCGCGAAGCAGAAGAACAATACCGTCTCCTGTACTTCGATCCACTGACCAATCTGTCCAATCGCCAGCACTTTCTGCGGCTTGCCGAGCAGGCCTTGGGCAAGAGAACAAGTCCTTGGCTGGTGATTCTCGATCTTGATTATTTCAACGAGCTGAACACCATCCACGGGGATGGTGAGACCGATCGCTGTCTTGCGGAAATTGCCGAGGAAATTCGGCAGGCCTTGCCTGCGGATGCTCTCCTTGGCCGCATTGGTGGTGATGAATTCGCCATATTGCTTGACGTCGCCCAGACCCCTGCGGCTGCCAGCCGTCAGATCGCCGCGGCCATCGCCAGGGCAGGACACCGGGTTCTGGGTAGCCATCTGACCGTGTCTTTGGGCTGGGCCCAGAGAGCTGAAAATACTGCACAGGTTTCCGAGCTCTTCCATCAAGCCTGTGAGGCCCTGGCGCAAGCCAAACTGGATGGGCGCAACACTTGGCGCCAATATGAAGGCTTCGTCCGTTATCGTGCCGCCCGTCGCCTGCACGTACATCGTTACTTCGAACGCGCCATCGAGACCGACGAGCTGGCCTTCTTCCTGCAACCCAAGGGTGATCTGCTGCAGCAGCGCATCAACGGTTGTGAAATGCTGGTCCGCTGGCGAAAACCCGAGGGAGGCTGGCTAGGGCCTGGGAAATTCATGCCCTATGTGGAAGAAAATCCCCGTCTGATTCGTGCCCTTGGTCGCTACGCTCTCGGCGAGGCTTGTCGGCTTCGCCAGGAGGTGGAGCGCAAAGGTCTCGATGACTGGTTCATCTCACTGAATATCGGTGCGCGCCACTTTCTGGCTCCGGAATTCATCGATGATCTTCAGGAAGTCTGCCCCAACGGTCAGGGACTGGTCCTGGAGCTGACCGAGACCAGCGGCATTTTGGGACGAGGTCCGATTCGTCCGGTCATGGAGCGCTGCCGGGAGCTGGGTTATCGATTGTCCATGGACGATTTCGGGACCGGATATTCTTCTCTACTCTCTGTGGCCCAGCTCCCCTTCGACGAGCTCAAGCTGGACCAACGATTCATTCGCCAATTCCGCCATGAGCTTGCAAATTTCAGTGTCGCTGGTGCCGCCCAGTTGCTCAGTCGCCTGGCTGGCATGCACCTGGTGGCCGAGGGCATCGCCGTCCCCGAAGAGCTGCGCCTATGGCACGCCATGGGTGGGCGCTATCTGCAGGGCTATCTCCTCGCACCACCCTTACCCGAATCTGCCTTCTTTGACTGGTACCCGTGGTTGATGCCGTCCCTGCTCCATGGCACCCCCCCATTTGCCCTGCGGGATCTGGACATTCTCTGGGAGCAGCAACGACAATGGGTGTAAAAGCCCCGTCAGCGGCACTCGGTTTTGTTTCAGTCCGCCAGAGCAAGCATGAGCTGGTTCAGGCGGGCGACAAAGCTGGCGGGATCCTCCAACTGCCCACCCTCCGCTAGGATCGCCTGGTCGAGTAAAAGCGCGGACCATTCGCCAAAGCGGGTCTCGTCCGTCTCTTTTTCGATGCGTGCCAGCATAGGATGCTGCGGATTGATCTCCAGGGTCGGCTTGCTGTTGGGCATTTCATGCCCGGCCTGCTTGAGCAACTGCTGCATATACAAGGCCATGTCGCGTTCCCCAAGGACGATGCAGGACGGCGAACTGGTGAGGCGGTGGGATACGCGGACCTTTTCGACGCGGTCACCCAAGGCCTTTTGGATGCGCTCGACCAAGCCCTCGGCAGCCTTTTCGGTTTCCTCTAGGGCCTTTTTCTCTTCTTCCGTTTCCGTCTGACCGAGATCCAGGTCGCCCTTTGCGGCCGAGGCCAGACTCTTGCCGTCAAATTCGTGCAGGTGACTGGTCAGCCACTCGTCTACGCGGTCGCTGAGCAGCAATACCTCTATGCCCTTTTTGCGCAGCAGCTCCAGTTGCGGGCTGTGCTTCGCCGCCAGGAAAGAATCGGCAGTGATGTAGTAGATCTTGTCCTGGCCTTCCTTCATCCGCCCCACATAATCGGCTAGGGAGACGTTCTGCAGCTCGGTATCGCTGTGGGTGCTGGCAAACCGCAGGAGCTTGGCAATCTGCTCGCGATTGCTGAAGTCCTCACCCGGACCTTCCTTCAAGACCCGCCCGAACTCGTTCCAGAACTTCTGGTATTTTTCCGGATCTTTTTCCGCGATCTCTTCCAACAAGCCCAGAATGCGTTTGGTAGCCCCGGAGCGCATCTGTTCGATGGTGCGGTTGCCCTGCAGGATTTCACGCGAGACGTTCAGGGGCAGGTCGCTGGAATCGATCACTCCGCGCACGAAGCGTAGATAACGTGGCAGGAGCTGCTCGGCGTCGTCCATGATGAAGACGCGCTGCACGTAGAGTTTGATGCCATGGGTCTGCTTTTGATCCCAGAGATCGAAGGGAGCCCTGGCGGGGATATAGAGCAGGGAGGTGTACTCCAGGCGGCCTTCGACGCGATTGTGCACCCAGGCCAAGGGCTCGCCAAAGTCGTGGCTGACATGCTGGTAGAACTCCTTGTACTCCTCCTCGCTGATCTCCGCCTTGGGGCGCTGCCACAGGGCCGAAGCCTTGTTGACGGTTTCCCATTCCTCGCTGGGCTTGCCGTCTTCCCCAAGCTTGTGCATACGGATGGGTAGAGGGATGTGATCGGAGTATTTTCCGATGATGGAGCGCAGTCGCCAGGAGTTGAGCAGATCTTGGCGCTCGTCTTCGCGGATGTGGAGGATGATTTCCGTGCCGCGGGCTGGGAGTTCGACGGTTTCCAGGGTGTAGGAGCCGGTACCGTCGGATTCCCAACGGACCCCATGCTGGGGCTCCATGCCGGCGCGGCGGGTGTTCAGGGTAACGCGCTCGGCGACGATGAAAGCGGAATAGAAGCCGACACCAAACTGCCCAATGAGTTGCGCATCCTTCGCCTGGTCGCCGCTGAGGCGCTGAAAGAATTCCCGCGTGCCGGACTTGGCGATGGTACCGATATTGGCAATGACTTCGTCGCGATTCATGCCGATGCCGTTGTCGCGGATGGTGATGGTATGGGCTTCCGGATCGAAATCCACCTCTACCTGCAGTTCGCTGCCGCCCTCCAGCAACGCCGGATCGGACAGGGCCTCGAAACGGAGCTTGTCACAGGCGTCGGAGGCATTGGAGAGCAACTCACGTAGGAAGATCTCCTTATTGGAATAGAGCGAGTGAATCATTAACTGTAGAAGCTGATTCACTTCGGTCTGAAACTGCATTGTTTCTTTTGCTGCTGCCATGTCTTCTCCTGAAATTTCACCATGCGCCATGTTGGCCTTCGCCGGCAAAGATTGGGATGCCCCGCGAAAAAATCAAGGGTAGGGGGCACAGTGCTGTTGGCGCACAATTTTGGTGCGCAGGGAGAGCGGGGGGTTTCCAACTCTTTGTTTTTTTAACTAGGCCAAGATGGCCCGCTTTTTGCTCAAGAACAATCGTCCAATTTGGGGACAATTTTACCTTGCAATCAAATAGATAGTCCAAGGAGCGTTTATGATTCGAAAGGGAGCCTTGGGGGTGGCGTCACTTGCTGCCTCAATCAGTTTTCTCGCCAGTCCCTGGGCCATGGCTGATACGGCCACGCCCTTCAAGGGTGGTGATACCGCCTGGATGCTGACATCGACCGCTTTGGTGTTGTTGATGACGATTCCCGGTTTGGCGTTGTTTTACGGTGGCATGGTGCGACGCAAGAACATTCTTGCCACCGCGGCGCAGAGCTTCGCGGTGACCGCGCTCATTTCCGTGCTATGGATGTTCTTTGGGTATTCTCTCGCCTTTACGCCCGGTAATGCCTTCATTGGTGGTACCAGCCGCTTCTTCCTGCACGGCCTCGGCCTCGATAGCGTGAATGCGTTGGCACCGACCATCCCCGAGACGGTCTACATGACCTTTCAGATGACCTTCGCCATTATCACCCCCGCGCTCATTGTTGGTGCCTTTGCTGAGCGCATGAAATTCTCGGCGCTATTGTGGTTCACCGGTCTGTGGTCGCTGCTGGTCTATGCGCCCATTGCCCACATGGTCTGGGGCCCCGGTGGCTGGCTGGGGGGCGATGGCGTGCTGGATTACGCCGGTGGCACCGTGGTGCACATCAACGCCGGCATCGCTGGGTTGGTTGCCGCCCTAATGATTGGCAATCGCGTGGGGTACAAACACGACAACATGCACCCCGCTAATCTGCTCTTCACCCTGATGGGCGCGGCGATGCTTTGGGTCGGCTGGTTTGGCTTCAATGCCGGTTCGGCGGTTGCCGCCAGTGATCGCGCGGGCATGGCCATGGCGGTAACGCAGATTGCGACGGCCGCCGCTGCCCTGGCCTGGATGTTTGTGGAGTGGTGGGCACGCGGTAAGCCAACGGTGCTGGGAATGAGCTCCGGCGCAGTCGCCGGCTTGGTGGCCATCACTCCGGCTTCTGGTTTTGTTGGTCCCATGGGCTCGCTGTGGATTGGTATTGCCGCAGGCATCGGCTGCTTCTGGGCCTCGGTCTACGTCAAAAACTGGCTCAACTACGATGATTCTTTGGATGCCTTTGGTGTCCATGCCGTTGGCGGCATCATTGGCGCCCTGCTGACTGGCGTCTTCGCGGTCGCTGCCATCGGCGGCACGGCGGGCGTTCTCGAGGGCAATCTGCATCAGTTGTGGATTCAGGCAACCGGTGTGGCCATCACCATTGGCTACGACGCTCTGGTGAGTTGGATTCTCCTCAAGGCCATCGACTGGGTCGTTGGTCTGCGGGTGAGTGAAGAGGCCGAGCGGGAAGGTTTGGACGTCACTCAGCACGGCGAGCAAATCTACATGTAAGTTTAGGCAGCTTTGGGCATGGCCTCGGCAGCAATCGCGAGGCCATTGCTCAAAATAGTGCGCACCTGGGCCCTTCTGCCCTAAAAAAGTGCAAATAATCTATGGTAACTGCCAAATTCCATCAGAATTATCGGGCATGATTTCTGCTCAGACTTTCTCGCAGTATCTCAAACTCGTATTTGGAGCGTATACAATGAACAGCAAGAATTCTTCAGTAAGAAAATCCCTTTCCTCTATTGCGTTGGCGCTAGGTGGTATCCTGGCTGGCGAGGAAGTCCAGGCAGCACCGCTGAGCCTGCCCGCTCCCTTGCACTTTGATGCAGGGCCATTGGGAACGCTCAACGCGCAAGGGGTGGCGAGCGCTTATGGCATGTGGCAGGACAATGCCTTTGCCGGATCCGGTACACCGGCCAACAAGACCGCATCGGCGGATATCAGCAATGGGATGGTGATGATTTCCAAGACCAGTGGTCTGTTTCAGTTTATGGTACAGGCCGGGGCCTATAATATTTTGACCCTTGCTGCGCCCTTCGCCTCTACCGGAAGCTATGTGCAGGGCAGCTATGGTGCTCTACCGATTGCCTATCTCGAAATCGCACCCACGGAACATTTTAATGTACAGATCGGCAAGTTGTATACGCTGACCGGTGATGAATATACCTTCAGTTATCAGAACTGGAATATTCAACGGGGATTATTGTGGGGACAAGAAAATGCCATCGTCAAGGGTGTACAATTGAACTATAGTAATGGGCCGGTTACTGCGGCTCTGTCTTGGAACGATGGTTTTTATTCCAATCGTTTTAATTGGTTGAGTGGGCTCATCAGCTATGCTATCAACAGTAAAAACAGTGTGTTCGTGCAGGCAGATGGTAACCTGGGCCACACGTACTATACGTATGCATCATTGGCGACGGCACCATTGCAAAATAATCAACAGATCTACGATCTGGGATATACCTACACCGGTGAGCACTTGGCTCTGACCAGTTATGTGCAGTACTCGCAGGTGCCTGGCACTGCCGTTCAGGCGCTTGGAGCTGGTGCGAAAACCACCAACACCCTCGGCGCCGCAGTACTTGCGGACTACAGCTTCACCGATTCGGTTTCTCTGGCAGGTCGGGTGGAATACATCAGCAACTCGGGCAGTGTGACCGACGGCGCTGCCAATCTCACTGGCTTCGGCCCCGGATCCCATGCCTGGTCGCTCACCGTGACGCCCACCTATCAGAAGGGCGGATTCTTTGCGCGCGGTGAACTGGCCTACGTAGCAGCCACCATGCCTGCAGATACCGGTATCTTCGGAATGAGTGGCTTAAACCAGAGTCAGATGCGTGGCATGCTCGAAACTGGCTTCCTGTTCTAGGGCTTGTCCCACCCCTCGGGCGCGGAGAGTAAAGACTCCGCGCTCTTTTCTTTGTGGGCTTCCCTAGCGGCGCCAACTACGCCAGAATCAGGCTCGTAAGATTGCATGACAAAGAGGATTGCTTGATGACCTATTGTTTGGCCATCCATGTCGAAGCTGGGTTGGTATTTTGCTCCGATTCCCGGACCAACGCTGGCACGGATCATGTCAATACTTACTCCAAGATGCACGAGTTTGTGCTGCCTGGGCAACGCTTCTTCAGTCTGCTCTCGTCCGGGAATCTGGCCACTACCCAAGTGGTGGTGCAGCGGTTGCGGCAGGATCTCGAAACCCCTTCGGCACAGAGCCTCTGGACGGTACCCAGTTTGGCCGCTGCTGCCGACTACGTGGGTTGGCTCAGCGCCGATGTGCAGCGGGTGCAGGCTGGGCGCGATACCGCCAATACGGTCTTCGAGGCGAGCTTTATTCTGGGGGGGCAGATTGCCGGCGAAGCTCCCGGCATCTATCTGATTTATCCTCAGGGCAATTATATCCACGAGTCGGCCGACCATCCTTTCTTGCAGATTGGCGAGATCAAGTATGGTAAGCCGATCCTCGACCGCGTGGTGCAACCCGCTCTGTCCCTCGAAGCAGCGGCCCGTTGTGCCCTGGTGTCCATGAATTCCACCATTCGCAGCAATCTGACCGTTGGTCCGCCGATCGAATTGGGGATCTATCGGACGGACAGTCTGCAACGCGGAGAGTGCTTGAGCTTGCTCGACGATGATCCTTTTTATAAGGCCATTGCCGATGGCTGGAGTGCCGGTCTGGCGCGCGCATTGGAGGAATTGCCGCGTTTCCCGTGGGAGGGCGCTGCATCATCGTAGTGCAATGTCGTCGATCGTGGCGGTGTAATTGCACCATTTTTGCACATTCGCATAGGCGCGCAGGTCAAAAGATGGTGAAAGTAAGCGGCACGCCCCTTGCTAGTCACCGCTGAGGGATATCGCAAGATGGTATCCCCACGACGGAGCAAGGCCCGCAAGGGAGTCAGGCAATGCAAAAGATTCTGTATGCGTATCCAGAAGGAAGCACTTACGATGAGCTGTTGACCGCGGCGGGAAAACCGCGTCCAGTAGCGAGGGCGCTGCTCCAGCATTTTGAAAAACTGGGCCCCGAGGCGCTGCGGCAACGCCAGGAGACTGCGGACACGGCGATTCGTGCCATGGGTATCACCTTCACCGTCTACAGCGAGGCGGGCAACATCGATCGCTCCTGGCCCTTCGACATTGTGCCGCGCACCCTGCCGGCGCGCCAATGGCGCCAGATCGAAGCCGGTCTGCGGCAGAGGCTCAAGGCCCTCAACCACTTCATCGACGACATCTACAACGAGCAACGGGTGCTCGACGACAACGTTTTCCCGCGCGAAGTGCTCGAAGGCTCGCGGAATTTCCGCGCTGCCTGCCGTGGCGTGCACCCGCGCTTTGGCGCCTGGGCCAATATCTGTGGCTCGGACCTGGTGCGTGATGCGGATGGCACGGTATATGTGCTGGAAGACAACCTGCGCGTGCCCTCGGGGGTCTCTTATATGCTCGAAAACCGCGCGATCATGAAACGGCTTTTTCCGGAAATCTTCGCGATGTGTTCGATCCTGCCCGTAGACGATTACCCGGCGCAGTTGGCGAGCATGCTTGCCGATCTCAGCCCGCGGCCCAGCGACAAGCCGGTGATCGCAGTGCTGACACCCGGAATCTACAACTCCGCCTATTTTGAGCACAGCTACCTTGCCCAACAAATGGGCGCCTATCTGGCTGAAGGGAAGGATTTCCTGGTCGACAGCGAGGATCGGGTATTCTTGCGCACCATTTCGGGACTGCTGCAGGTGGACGTGATCTACCGTCGAGTGGATGATGACTTTCTCGACCCCGAGGTGTTTCGTGAGGACTCCGTCATTGGCCTTTCCGGACTGATGCGCGCCTGGAAGCGGGGTACCGTGGCGATCGCCAACGCCCCTGGTACCGGCGTTGCCGATGACAAGGTGGTCTATGCTTTTGTGCCGGAGTTCATTCGCTATTATCTGAAAGAAGAGCCGATACTGCCTAATGTCCCGACTTATCTGTGCATGCGCGAGGCAGATCGGGAGTATGTGCTCGCGCATCTCGATGAACTGGTGGTCAAGCCCGCCAATGAGTCGGGTGGTTATGGTATGCTCATTGGCCCGCGCGCTTCTGTGGAAGAACGGCAGCGTTTTGCCGAACGCATCCGCGAAGACCCACGCAATTACATTGCCCAACCCACTCTGTCGTTGTCCACCGCGCCAACTCTAATTGGCGATCATCTGGAACCGCGCCACCTGGACCTGCGCCCCTTCATCTTGCAGGCGAAGGACAGTTACGTGACGACCGGGGGGCTGACCCGCGTGGCGATGAATGCCGGCTCCCTGGTGGTGAACAGCTCCCAAGGGGGCGGCAGCAAGGATACCTGGATTGTCGAGGAGGATGCCTGATGCTCTCGCGTGTCGCTGAAAACTTGTACTGGATGGCCCGTTACCTGGAGCGGGCCGAAGACCTGGGGCGCTTCATCAATTCCGCCACCCTGCTGCTGCTCGATTTACCTCTCGGCACTCGCTTTGGCTGGGATATCCTCCTGCAAATCACCGGCGAAGCGCAGCGCTTTCAACAGCATTACGGCCAGCCTACCGAAAAGGCGATCATGCGGTTTTTGATTGCCGACAGTCGCAATCCCAGCTCCCTGCTGTCCTGCGTGCATCAGGCGCGGGAGAATTGTCGTACCTTTCGCGATCTTTTGCCCGGAGAGTTCTGGGAGCGGATCAATTCGCTCTTCCTCTATGTGCAGGATGGATTGGAGAAGGAAAATATCGCCGAAGACCGGCGGGCACGCCTCGACTTTCTCGAAAATGTCATTGCCCGGCGCCATGCCCTGGTGGGACTGCTGGTCGGCAGCATGAGTCAGAATTCGGCGTATCAGTTCATCAAGCTGGGCCGCAACATCGAGCGCGCCGATATGGGATCGCGCATTGTCGATGTCGTCAGTGCGGTGATCCCCCCGGAGGATCAGGGCGTGCGCCGGACGGTCTACCAAAGTCTTTGGGTGGGCGTGTTGCGCGCCATGAGTGCGCTGGAGATGTATCGGCAGTATGTTGGGGTGCAGGTGCGTTCGGCCCGCGCGGTCGAGTTCCTCTTGCGTGACAGCAAATGCCCACGCAGTGTGCGCAGTTGCCTTGCGGATATGGAACTGGCGCTGGCCTATCTCCCCAATGCCGGTATTCCCGCCGAGGCCTTGCGCCGTACCCGCCGGCGCCTCGATCAACTGCAGCTCAAGGAGCTGACGCCGGCGGTTTTGCATGAGTATCTCGATCAGGTGCAAAAAGATCTGAGCATGTTGCATCACACTATCGAGAATGCCTATTTCCGCGCGCGCGAAAAGAACGATCCCTATCCGCACCCCTCGTTGCAACGCATCGCACTGCAAGCCTGACGAGGATCACCATGGCCATACAGGTAGCTCTGTCGCACGTCACCGAGTACCATTTCGACCGTCGGGTGGGTATGGCCCCGCACATCGTCCGTCTGCGTCCGGCGCCGCACTGTCGGACCCCCATTCTTGCCTACTCCCTCCAGATCGAACCCAAGCCTCATTTTCTGCACTGGCAGCAAGATCCCTTTGGCAATTATCTGGCCCGCCTGACCTTTCCTGAGCCAGCGCGACACTTCCAGGTAGCGGTGGAGCTCATTGCCGAAATGATCGCCATCAATCCCTTCGATTTCTTCCTGGAGGAGACGGCAGAGCAATACCCATTCTCCTATGACGCCGAGACCCTGGGCTCCCTGCGTCCGTATCTGGAATGCGAGAGCACCGGGCCCTTGCTACAGGAATGGTTGGCAGAAGTGTCCCGTACACCGCAGCCGACGGTCAATTTTTTGGTCGACCTGAATCAGCGCCTGCAGCGCGATATCGGCTACCGAATCCGCATGGAACCCGGGGTACAGGGCTGCGACGAGACCCTGCGTCTGGCCTCGGGCTCCTGTCGCGACAGTGCCTGGCTCTTGGTACAGATTCTGCGGCATCTTGGTCTTGCCGCGCGCTTTGTGTCGGGGTATCTGGTGCAGCTGGTTACCGACGAAAAGCCCATCGAGGGGCCGGCGGGGCCGAGCGCCGACTTTACCGACCTGCATGCCTGGGCCGAAGTCTATCTGCCGGGCGCGGGTTGGGTTGGGCTTGATCCCACCTCCGGCCTTTTTGCCGGAGAAGGGCACATCCCCTTGGCCTGTACCCCCAAGCCGGGCGATGCCGCGCCCATCAGTGGTGCCATTGATCCCTGCGAAGTGGAATTTTCGTTTCGCAATGAGCTACGTCGTATCCATGAGGATCCGCGCGTCACCCTGCCTTACGATGAACCGACCTGGGCGGATATCAATGCCTTGGGGAATAAGGTGGACGTCGATTTACAGCGCTTGGACGTGCGCCTGACCCAGGGCGGGGAGCCCACCTTCGTGGCGGTGGATGATATGGATGCGGCAGAGTGGAATACCGCTGCTCTCGGGCGCGACAAACGCGAACGGGCGGAGCAGTTGTTGCGGCGCCTGGCTACCCAGTTTGCCCCCGGCGCCCTCTTTCATACCGGGCAGGGCAAGTGGTATCCCGGTGAGCCGTTGCCGCGTTGGGCATTGAGCTGTTATTGGCGTAACGATGGGGTGCCAATCTGGCGACAGACGCAGTTGCAGTGGCAGCCGGGAGCGACGTTGCTTGTCGCGCCGGCGGATGCCGAACGCTTTGCGAGGCTGCTTGTCCAGCGGCTGGGACTGGCGGCGGACTGCCTGAGTCCAGCCTATGAAGACCCTCTCTACCAGCTCTGGCGTGAGGCGCAGCAGCCCAATGATGTCGACTGGTTACAGGTAGAAGGATTGGACGATCCCGCCGCGCGCAGCGAATTGGCCATTGCCCTGTCGCGGGGCCTGCGGACGCCTACAGGTTTTGTGCTGCCGCTTGCCTGGGATTGGCGTAGGGGCTGCTGGCACAGTGCTCCCTGGGAATTCCGCCGGGGCACGTTGTTCCTGCTGCCGGGAAACTCTCCCTTGGGCTTGCGCTTGCCGTTGTCCGGGTTGCCTTGGGCTGCCGAGCAGGAAATTCAGCCCGAACCCGATCCCTTTGCCGAGGGACCGCCGTTATCCGCCGATATTCATGGAGAGGTGGAGGCCCGCTATTCCACCTGGACGCAGCGGCAAGCAGCGCAGCCGCCGCCTGCTGATCTGCACTTGCCCAACAAAGTCTGGGTGGAGGTGCCGCATACGGCCTTGGCCATCGAATGGCGCGAGGGCGCGCTGAATGTCTTTTTGCCGCCCTTGGGAGTGCTGGAACACTACCTCGATCTCATCGCTGCGATCGAAGGTACGGCGGTTGAGCTCGGCGTCCCCGTGCGTATCGAGGGATATCCGCCGCCCAAGGATGCACGTTTGCGCAGTTTTGCCGTGACCCCGGATCCGGGGGTCATCGAGGTCAATATCCATCCCTCCGCGAGTTGGGAGGAACTGCGGAACAAGACCGAGCGCCTGTATGCCGAGGCCCGGCTGTGCCGTTTGGGCGCGGAAAAATTCATGCTCGACGGCCGGCACACCGGCACCGGTGGCGGTAATCACATGACCCTGGGCGCCGCCTGGCCGGAAGACAGCCCCTTCCTCCGCCGCCCCGATCTCCTCGGTTCCATGCTGCGCTACTGGCAGAATCATCCGACCCTGTCCTATTTCTTCAGCGGCCTCTTCATCGGCCCTACCTCGCAGGCACCGCGCGTGGATGAAGGGCGTGACACCGCCCTCTACGAACTGGAGATTGCCCTGGCGCAACTGCCGCAGGGCGAGAGTTCGGCGCCCTGGCGGGTGGATCGATTGCTGCGTAATTTTCTTGTGGATCTCACCGGCAATACCCACCGCGCCGAGTTTTGCATCGATAAGTTATATTCGCCGGATTCCGCCAGTGGGCGTCTGGGACTGCTGGAACTTCGTGCCTTTGAGATGCCACCGCATCCCCGCATGGCGCTTTTGCAGAGTCTCCTGGTACGGGCGCTGGTAGCGCGCTTCTGGCAAACCCCTTATCGGGGCAGCCTGCAGCGCTGGGGTACCAGCCTCTACGATCGCTGGATGCTCCCCCACTACCTGTGGGAAGACCTGCGCGAGGTCTGCGCGGAGTTGCAGGAATCCTCCTATCCCATGGCCCTGGAGTGGTTTGCACCTTTTCTCGAATTCCGCTTTCCGGTATTGGGCCGGGTGCGTATTCGCGATGTGGAAATCGAGCTGCGGATGGCCCTGGAGCCCTGGCCAGTGCTGGGCGAAGAGGCGACGGGGCAGGGCACGGCGCGCTTTGTCGATGCCTCGGTGGAGCGTCTGCAGGTGCGGGTGACGGGGATGGCAACGGAGCGCTATGTGCTGGTCTGCAACGGGCGCCGCTTGCCGCTGCGCGCCACCGGTACCCAAGGCGAGGCGGTAGCTGGCGTGCGTTACCGTGCCTGGCAGCCGGTTTCGGCATTGCACCCCGAGCTTCCCATTGATGTGCCCCTGGTTTTCGACTTGATCGATACCTGGAATGGTCGCGCCATTGGCGGTTGCACCTACCGGGTCTCGCACCCTGGCGGGCGCAACTATGAACGCTTGCCGGTCAACGCCTACGAGGCCGAAGGTCGCCGGATCGTGCGCTTCGAGCCGCTGGGCTTCACCCAGGGTCCTCTACAGCCACCGCCGGAGCGTGGCGGCCTGCGGGAGTTTTATCCCCATGGCAATCCGCTGGACCCGCTACAACCGCCAGCCGAATCTCCCAATCCCGACTACCCCTGTACCCTCGATTTGCGCCGCCGCTAAGCCGATCTGCTGCTCACGGCTTGGGTGATAGTTCTGTGTCTTCCTCGGCACTATTGGGCAGTCGCCCTGCGGCAAAATGTTGACGACGTTGTTCCAGAATGATCCCCTCCGCTCTGGCGCCGAGATAGACATAGACGCCCAGGGCGGCGAGCAGGAGGGCGGTAGCGAGCAACAGCAGAACAGCCAACCAGAGCTGCTCGGGGTGATCGAGGGCAAACTTAAAGACCAGCATCAGTCCCTCGATGGAAACTGCGATGGCAATGGCAGCTATAAAGCGCGTCAGGGTACGACGGGTGCTGCTGTGACGGCGTACATCTTTGCGTAACAGTACTTCTTCTTCGAGTATGGTCTTGGCGAGGTCAAAGACGGCCAGCGCCAGGGTGAAGAGGATGGTGGCCTGAAACGGTGCAGTGAAATCGCTCAAGGGATTTTGCCAGTGCCACAGGCCGCGGAGTGCGATGAAGCCATGGATGCCCAACGATGCACTCACGAGTAGCAAGCCGCACGAAAAGAGTGCGTAAAACGCCTTGAAAAAGGGCTCGAAGCTGCGTCGGGTATCGTCTTCCTGTAATAGTGAGAGTGCACGATCGAGTTCGCTGTCCCCTACCAACATGCCCAACAACTCGCCCGTATCGCGATAGATGGGGATGGCAACAGTGACGCAGAAGCGGCTGGTGGCCAAAGAAAGATAGGGTTCTGTAACGATTGGAGCGCTGGCGTTGCGCGCTAATCGGAAGTAGGGACGATGGCTGCGGTCGACGCCGTCGCCACCCCGGGCACTGGGCAGCCGCCGACAGACGACATTGTCTCCGAGCTGAACGCCCTTTGCATCAAGCAGATAGAGAAGGTCGAGGAACCCATGGCTGCGCATGACCTGCGCCAGAGTTCGCCTTCGTTCGGCGACCGACTGGCGAAACAAATGGGCACTGGCAATGCTTTCCACTGCGCCAACCATGAGCATGCGAAGCTCCCGCTGTGACTCGTGGAACTGTTCAAAGCGATTCATAGCCCGGACCTCCATGCAAGGACACCTGCAGACCAAGCAAGCAATGCGCCGAGACTTGGCACGCTTAATGCTAGATACAGGGTGATCATAGTCATGGTCACTCCTCCTCGAATGTCTCGGCGGCCCCGGCCGCCTTTTTTATGGTGCGACGGCTCGGAAGCCTGCCTTATGCTTCCGCTTTGCACTATACTGGTGCGATGCTGCCACGGCGCCGTGCAGAAAAGGACAATTCCATTGGCATAGGCTTTGCACTATCTCGGCAAAGACAACATGGGACATTCATGTGATTCCGATCAAACGTTCGAAGAAGAAGGCGGTAGTCCCAGAACCGCTGGCCATCTTGGATGGTCTCGACGCCGCCGTATTGCTGCTGTCCGCAGAGGACGAGGTCGAGTACCTCAACTCCAGCGCAGAGAATTTACTGCGGGTGAGTGCCAGTGTTAGTCGAGGCAAAGCCCTGGAGTCGTTTTGCGCGACCGCAGAAGGGGAAAGTCTAAAAAGCATTTTGCGCGACGCACGGCGAGGGGCTACGGTGGTAAGTCGCCATGCCGTACCGCTGCGCGTGGCCGACGGTAGTCGCGCGGTCGTCGACCTTCTGTGTAGTGGGTTCAGCACGGGCAGCTCTTGGGTGCTGGAGCTGCGGCCGGTCGAGGCGTCCCTGCGCCGGGCGGAAGAGGAGATGCAGGACAAGGTCTTCGAGGCGGCGCAAGAAATGCTCGCTGGTCTGGCCCATGAAATCAAGAATCCGTTGGGCGGATTGCGGGGTGCGGCACAGCTCCTGGAGCGCGAACTGCCTTCCCCCGAGCTGCAAGAATATACCCATATCATCCTGCATGAAGTGGATCGCCTGCGGCGTCTGGTCGACCGGCTGCGCGGGGACAAAACCCAGCCGCAAAGGCGTATGGTCAACATCCATGAAGTTCTCGAGCATGTACGCCGCTTGTTGCAAGTCAATTTACCAACTGGTGTCGCCTTGCGTTTCGATTATGATCTCTCCATACCGGAATTTGAGGCGGATCCCGAACAACTGGTGCAGGTGTTTCTGAATCTCCTGCGCAATGCCCGCCAGGCATTGGCCGGACAGGGGACGATCCTGATCCGCACGCGGGTCGAGCGCTTTATGAATTTGCAACAGCGTCTCTATCGTCTCGTATTGCGGGTGGATATCAGCGATGACGGACCGGGAATTCCGGAAGAGCTGATGCCGCGCATTTTTTTACCCTTGGTGACCAGTCGCGCGGAGGGTATGGGTATGGGCCTGGCCATTGTACAGAACCTCGTGCGCAGCCACGGGGGGATGGTCCATTGTCGTTCGCAACCCGGAGATACCGTATTTTCCGTGCGCCTGCCGCTGCCTGATGGGAGATTGTCATGAATTCTGCTGTGTGGGTGATCGATGATGACCCTTCCATTCGCTGGGTCCTGGAGAAGGCCCTGCAGAAGGCCGAGATTCCCGTCCGCAGTTTTGCCGATGCCGACCTCGCGCTACGTGCCATGGGGCGGGAGCGTCCGGGGGCGGTGGTCAGCGACCTGCGCATGCCGGGCCTGGACGGATTGGGATTTTTGCGGGAAATCCAGCAGCGTCACCCGCATTTGCCGGTCATCATCATTACTGCCCACTCCGATCTGGAAAACGCGGTGGCAGCCTTTCAGGGGGGCGCTTTCGAGTATCTGGCCAAGCCGTTTGACATCGATGATGCCGTGTCATTGGTGCGACGTGCCCTCACGGTGGAAGGCCAGCAGGCGGCCCAAGAGGAATTGGGCTTCGACCGCCGGGACACGGAAATCATTGGCGAGTCGCCGGCGATGCAAGAGGTCTACCGCGCCATTGGGCGCCTCTCCCGCTCCAGCATCAATGTACTGATACTGGGCGAATCTGGGTCGGGCAAGGAACTCGTAGCCCGGGCCCTGCACCGGCACAGCCCCCGAGTGGATGGCCCCTTCGTCGCCATCAATACGGCAGCAATACCTGCCGAACTGCTCGAGTCCGAGCTCTTTGGCCATGAAAAAGGCGCATTTACCGGGGCAGTGCAGGCACGGAAAGGCCGTTTTGAACAGGCGGCGGGTGGCACCCTGTTTTTGGACGAGATTGGCGATATGCCCGCTGCCTTGCAGACCCGTTTGTTGCGAGTGCTTTCCGACGGTACCTACTATCGGGTTGGTGGGCATGCACCCATCCGCGCCGATGTCCGCATTCTCGCTGCAACCCATCAGGATCTGCAGGCGAAGGTGCGCGATGGTAGTTTCCGCGAAGACCTCTATCATCGTCTCAACGTCATCTCCATTCACATCCCGCCGCTGCGTGAGCGTCGCTCTGACATTCCGCGTCTGGCGCGTTACTTTTTGCATCGGGCGGCGGAAAGTCTGGGGGTGGAAGGCAAGACATTCAGCCCAGAGGCAGAGGCGCGAATGGCCGCCTGGTCTTGGCCGGGCAATGTGCGTCAGCTCGAAAACAGCTGCCGCTGGATCACTGTGATGGCCCCCAGCCAACGGGTGGAACTGAGCGATTTGCCACCGGAATTGTTGCTGGCGGAAAGCGGGCGCGGGCAGGGCGATAGCGGGGAGTCCAACTCCGCTACGTCTGATGCCGGAGAAATGCCGGTTTCCGGAGATTGGCGCAGTTTGCTGCACCAAGAAGCTGCGGCGCGCCTGCAGGACGGCGACAACGCCGTACTCGACGCGTTATTGCCGGATTTTGAGCGGGTACTCCTGCAGGCGGCGTTGGATGCTAGCCATGGCCACAAGCAGTTAGCAGCCGAGCGTTTGGGTTGGGGCCGCAACACCATCGCCCGCAAGATGCGGTCTCTCGGTATGGAATAACCCCGTTCATAAAAAAGCCCGGGCGAACCCGGGCCAATGACGACGGAGGTTGAAACGCAAATCAGAGGCTGTAATACATCTGGTATTCGACTGGATGGGTAGTGACGCGCAGGGCCTGGACCTCGGCCCACTTCACTTCCAGGTAGCCTTCCAGCCATTCCGGGGTAAAGACCCCACCTTTCATCAGGAACTCATGATCGGCCTCCAGGG
>NZ_JBYCKU010000040.1:0-111927 GCF_057473545.1 Acidithiobacillus sp. TH-A67 | reverse complement strand
TGGTACTGCCAGGTGGCAAAGCCGTGCAGTGGCATCTGCGGCGCGAGCAGCTCGAGAGCTGGATCGAACCGGTCATTCGTCGCAGCTTTGCGCCCTGTCGCCGGGCTCTGCGCGATGCCCATATTCGTCCGGAAGAAATTGACGGAGTCGTGCTGGTCGGAGGCGCTACCCGTGTGCCCCTGTTGCGCCGCCTGGTCGCTGAACTGTTCGGACGGGAGCCGCTCTGTGATATCGATCCCGACCAGGTCGTCGCTCTGGGCGCCGCCATCCAGGCCGACGCCCTCGTCGGCAATCAGAGCGACGGTCTGCTCCTCATGGATGTGCTGCCCCTGTCCTTGGGGCTGGAAACCATGGGGGGCTTGGTGGAGAAGATCATTCCGCGCAACACCCCTATCCCGGTTGCCAAGGCACAGGAGTTCACGACCTTCAAAGACGGGCAGACGGCGATGAGCATCCACGTTCTGCAGGGAGAGCGGGAGAAGGTGGAAGACAACCGGTCTCTTGCCCGCTTCAGTCTGCGCGGCATCCCGCCAATGGCCGCCGGTGCGGCACGGATACGCGTCACCTTTCAGGTGGATGCAGATGGTCTGTTGGCGGTGAGTGCAGAAGAGGCGAGCACCGGCGTACGCGCCGAGGTGCAGGTCAAACCATCCTATGGTCTGGACGATGCGGCGATTACCCGCATGTTGCGGGAGGCCATCGCCCATGGCAAAGAGGACATCGAACAACGGCGCCTCGCCGAGGCCCGGGTTGAGGGCGAGCGCGTCCGGGAGGCACTGGACTCGGCCCTGGCCCAGGATGGCAGTCTGTTGCAGCCTGACGAACGCGCCCGGATTGACGCGGCGCGGGCCGAGTTGCTGCATGCTCTGGGCAGTGATTCTGCCGCCGCGATCGATCATGCCGCCGGGGCGGTCGAAAAGGCAGCCGAGGTGCTCGTCGAGCGGCGCATGAATCAAGCCGTGCGCAAAGCGATGGCGGGCCATTCCATCGACGAGTGGAGCGAGAAATGACGAAAATCCGCTTTTTACCCCATGCCGAAATCTGCCCGGAAGGTCGGGAGATCGAAGCTACGCCCGGCGAAAGCATCATCGAGGCGGCGCTGCGCAATGACCTGCATATCGAGCATGCCTGCGAGATGTCCTGTGCCTGTACCACCTGCCACGTGATTGTGCGTGAGGGCTTTGACAGCCTGGAACCCGCCGAGGAAAAAGAAGAGGATCTGCTCGATCGCGCCTGGGGGCTGGAACCCTGCTCGCGCCTGAGTTGTCAGGCCAAGGTGGCGGAGACCGATCTGCTCATCGAGATCCCCAAGTACACCATCAACCTGGAAAAGGAGCGTCACTGATGCGTTGGACCGACACGCAAGAAATCGCTATCTCGCTGGACGAGGCGCATCCAGACGCCGATGTGCAGCACCTGCGCTTTACCGATCTGCACCGCTGGGTGGTGGAACTTCCTGATTTTGAAGATAATCCGGAGGCATCCAACGAGCGTATCCTGGAGGCTATCCAGATGGCCTGGCTGTCCGAGCGCGACTGAGGACGCCTAGTGTCGCGGGTGGTGGTCGCCCTGTCGGGCGGAGTCGATTCCGCCGTGGCCGCTGCTTTATTGCAGGAGGCTGGCCACGATCTTTTGGGCGTGACCATGCGGCTGTGGCCGAAAAGCCGCTGCTGCGACGAGAAAGACATCGAAGACGCCGCCGAGCTCTGTGCTCAGCTCGGCATTCCCTATCAGGTGCTCGATTACCGGGAGCGCTTTCGTAGCGAAATCGTCGATCCCTTCATCGCTGCCTATCAGGAGGGCCGCACGCCCAATCCCTGTACTCGCTGTAATCAGGTCCTGAAATTTTCCGCTCTCTGGCAGGAGGCAGACGCGCTCGGCGCAGATTACCTGGCAACGGGTCATTATGTGCGTCAAGTTAGCTCTGCGGCGGCGGAAATCTGGCGTGGCGTCGATGAACGCAAAGATCAGTCCTATTTTCTCTATGCGATCGAGCGGGCGTTGTTGCCGCGCTTGCTCTTTCCCCTTGGTGCCTTACGCAAAGAGGAAGTGCGCGCCATCGCCAAAGCGCGTGCGTTGCCGGTGGCGGGCAAGCAGGACTCCCAGGATGTCTGCTTTGTTGCCGGCGACTATCGCAGCTTCTTGCGGGAACAGGGGGTGTCCGGGCGCCCGGGGAATATCGTCAATCTGCAAGGCGAGACCCTCGGTACCCACGATGGCGTCATCAACTTTACCGTCGGTCAACGGCGGGGGATTGGTGGTGGTAGTGCGGTGCCTCTGTATGTCCTCGCGGTAGATGCAGGCCGTGACCAGGTACGTGTAGGACCCGCGGAATACTTGTATCAGGACCAGTTGCGTATCCACGAGTGCAATTGGCTTGCTGATTGCGCCCCGGGGCGGGAAGAGCGGGTTACCGTCAAACTGCGCTACGCCGCGCCGCCCGTCGCTGCGACCCTGCGCCTGGGGCAGGGCGGAGAAGCCACTTTGCTCCTCGACGCAGCGCAGCGCGCGGTTACGCCCGGGCAAGCGGCAGTCTGTTACCAGGACGAGCGCCTGCTGGGTGGGGGCATCATTGCGGAGTTTGGCATATCTGTCGATTCTGCGTCAGAATGATTGCTTCCACGGGAGCGTTGTTATGGCTGAGGAAAGTAACGAGCAGCAAATCTTTCGGATCCTCGTAGTAGAGGATGAAGAAGGCATCCAGCAGCTCCTTCGCCTGACCCTGCAGAAGCATGGCTTTGCAGTGTCCTGTGCAGGAAGCGTCGAGGCAGCCGAGGACCTTCTCCATGATCCAGTGCCGCATCTGATCATTCTCGACTGGATGCTCCCCGGGGAAAGCGGCATTGCCTGGTGTCGCAATCTCCGGCGGCGGGACAAGCTACAAGGTGTCCCCATCATTTTGCTTACCGCCCGTGGGGAAGAGGGCGATCGTGTGCATGGCCTGGAATCCGGCGCCGATGATTATCTCGCCAAGCCCTTCTCGCCACGGGAGCTGGTGGCGCGAGTGCAGGCCCTGTTGCGCCGCAGCTACGGTGGCCTTAGCCCCAATCGGGTACAGATTGGCGAACTCAGTATCGATGTCAAGGCACATCGCGTTACCCTGAACGGCCGCCATGTGCCAATGGGGCCCACGGAGTTCCGTATGCTGCGTCTCTTTGTCACCAATCCCGACCGGGTGTACAGCCGTGATGCCCTGCTCGATCTCATCTGGGGGCGTCAGACCTATATCGAAGAGCGTACAGTAGATGTGCATATCCGTCGCTTGCGCCGCTGCCTCGAAAAAGTCCACTACGCCCACATCATCGAAACGGTGCGCGGAGAAGGCTATCGCTGCAATCCCCTGCCACAAAGCCCAGAACTCGCCAGCGAAGCGCCATGAACCATCTGCGCGCCTGGGTTCCCGCCCTGCTGCCTCTGGCGATGCTCCTGGCGTGGAACTTTCTCGGGGCACCTAGTACTTCTCTTATCTCTTTTTTTTGGGCGTCCGTCGTCTTTTATGCCCTCTGGGTGGGCTGGCACCGACAAGAGGCCCTGCGTTTTCGCGTCTGGTTTCGGGAGAAAACGACCCGAATCCCGCCGGTGAGCAGCGGCATCTGGGAAGAAACCTTTGCCGAGGGCTATCACTGGCGGCGGCATCAGGAAATCCGCCAGCAGCAGCTCAATCAGCAGATCATGCAACTTCGCGACGCCTTGCAGACCTTGCCCGACGGGCTGGTATTGATGGATGAAGAAGGACGCCTGTTGTGGATGAATCCGGCCGCGGTCGAACTGTTCCACCTGCACTGGCCGGAGGATTTGGGCAAGCCGCTGTCTTTCTGGCTCCGCTTGCCGCACATCCAGGAGTTTCTTGGTGGCGCCGGCCCTGGCAATCTCTCCTTGCAGTTTCCGGATCGGCCGGAGGCGGTTTTTGAGGCATTACGCTATCCCCTGGGAGACGCAGGGACCCTGGTCCTGTTTCGCGACGTCTCCCGCCTGCGGCAGCTGGAACAGGTGCGGCAAGATTTTGTCGCCAACGTATCCCACGAGTTGCGAAGTCCGTTGACGGTGATTCGGGGTTTTCTCGAAAATCTTCTCGATGGCCCCCTGGGGCAGGACGAAGAGGTGGGGCCACAGCTGCGTCTTATGGAGGAGCAGGGTAAACGGATGCAGTCGCTGGTCGAAGATCTGCTGTCTCTGGCCCGAATCGAAAGTGCCGAGCCCGATCCACAGCGCTGTGAAACGGTTTTTGTCGCGCAGATGGTGGAGCGCGCACGGGAAAACCTGATGACATCGATCGAGGAAAAACGACTTTCCTTGCACCTGGACCTGGAGTTTGGTCTGGCGCTCTGGGCCGAACCGCTGGATATTCACAGCATCGTCCAGAATCTCCTGGAGAACGCTGTGAAGTACACGCCGCCAGGTCGCGATATCCATGTGCGTTGGCTGGCGGAGGATGGTCGGCTGATGTTGAGCGTGCGTGATACTGGTGATGGCATACCGCGCGAACATCTGCAGCGCGTCACCGAGCGTTTTTACCGGGTGGACAAAGGGCGCTCTCGGCGGGTAGGGGGCACCGGTCTGGGACTCTCCATCGTTCGCCACACCGCGGAGCGGTACGCTGGTAGCCTGCGCGTGCGTAGCGAGGTGGGAAAAGGCTCAGAATTTACCGTCTTGTTCCCTATGGAACTCGCGCGGCGTGGGAACTACTGGCAAGACGATGAGGAAGCGCATGTCATTAAAGTGTCATAATTGTCCGGTATACTGCTGGGCAGGATCGGTCTCGGGGAGCTATTTGTGACGGAAAATGCGAAAATTGCGGTGCGCAATCTCGATTTTTACTACGGCGACAACAAATCCTTGAAAGGCATTAATCTGGATCTGCCAGGGAACCAGGTAACCGCCTTCATCGGTCCATCAGGCTGTGGTAAGTCCACCCTGTTGCGGGTTTTTAATCGCATGTACTCGCTCTATCCAGGGCAGCGGGCGACCGGGCAGGTGCTGCTCGATGGTGAGGACATCCTCTCCCCCAGCTACAATGTGAATCTGCTGCGTGCCCGGGTAGGTATGGTGTTCCAAAAACCCACCCCATTCCCGATGTCCATTTACGACAATATCTCTTTTGGCATCAAGCTCTACGAGAAGCTTCGCAAGGTGGAGCTCGACGAGCGGGTAGAGCAGGCCTTACGGCAGGCGGCGCTTTGGGATGAAGTCAAAGACAACCTCAAGAAGAGTGGTCTCAGCCTTTCGGGTGGCCAGCAGCAACGCCTGTGCATCGCCCGCGCCGTGGCTGTGCGCCCCGAGGTCATCCTTCTCGACGAACCCACCTCGGCACTGGATCCAATTGCGACGCTGAAAATCGAGGAACTGGTGGCAGAATTGCGCGAGCATTTCACTCTGCTTATCGTGACGCACAATATGCAGCAGGCAGCGCGAGTCTCTGATTATACTGCGTTTATGTATCTCGGCGAGATGGTCGAGTACGGCCCCACGCAGCAATTGTTCACCAATCCGCAGAAAAAGCAGACGGAAGATTACATTACCGGTCGGTATGGCTGAGGAGGTTCCTTGCTATGAATTCAGATCCCCATGTTTCGCAGCGCTTTGATGACGAACTTCATGCAGTGCATGAGCTCGTACACCGCATGGCGGGCGTCGTCGAAGAGCAGATGCGCAACGCCTTGACGGCGCTATTGCAGCAGGACGAGTCACTGGCCAATGAAGTCATCGGTGGTGACAACGTCGTCAACGGCTATGAGCTGCGCATCGAAGAGGAGTGCATCAACATCCTGGTTCGGCGTCAGCCAGCGGCTGGTGACCTACGTTTGGTAATGACCCTGATCAAGTCCATTGCCGACCTCGAACGGATCGGTGACAAAGCGGTAAAGATCGCCAGCATGGCGCTGTCGATGCAACGCAGCAGTGCCAGTATCAATAGTCGTTTTCTGCGGGATATCAAAACCATGGGGGACTATGCCCTGGGGATGTTCCGCCGCGCCATGGACGCCCTGGCCAATGGTGATGCGGATGCTGCCCTGGAGATCGCCAAGGGTGACGAGGAGCTCAATCAGGAATACCGCGCTGCGTTGCGTCGCCTGATCACCTATATGATGGAAGATCCGCGCACCATCACCCCGGCTATCGACGCCCTCTTCGTGGCCAAGGCTTTGGAGCGCGTGGGTGATCATGCGCGTAACCTCTGCGAGTATGTCATCTACCTTGTCAAAGGCGTCAACGTCCGTCATATTCCCTTGGAGGAAGTTCGCCAACAGTTTCAGGATTGAATCTCATGCCCAGTGACGACAGTCTGCCGCAGCAAAATCTTCTGGCCGCCGTTGACCTGGGCTCCAACTCTTTCCACATGGTCATTGCCGAAGAGGTGGGTAGCGAGCTGCGCCTGCTTGATCGCCTGCGCGAAGGCGTACGTCTGGCAGAGGGGTTACGTCCAGACGGTGGACTGCGATCCGAGGTTGCAGATCGTGCCATCGACTGCCTGCAACGCTTTGGGCAGCGGCTGCGTTCCGTGCCCCGGGACCGCATTCGCGTCATTGGCACTAATACCCTACGGATGTTGCGCGACGCCGATGACTTCCTTGCCAAAATCGAAACGGCCCTCGGCGTACCCGTAGAAATCGTTGCCGGACGGGAAGAGGCGCGCCTCATTTATCTGGGGGTAGCACACAGTCTGGCGCTTGCCCCGGAGGAGCGGCGGCTGGTCGTCGATATTGGCGGTGGCAGCACAGAGATTATTGCGGGGCGAGGCTTCAGCCCTGGCATCCGGGAAAGCCTGCATTTTGGTTGCGTGCGTTCGACGCAGGAATATTTCCCTGACGAAAAAATCAGCCGCGATGCCTATGCCGCTCTGCAGCGGCGCGTACGCTTGGCCCTTGAGCCTGTGCTTGGAGAGTATCGCCGCTTTGGCTGGGATCAGGCTGTTGGTTCTTCCGGTACCATCAAGGCGATTGCTCGCATTCTCCAAGAAAATGGCCGAGGTCCGCGGATCACGGCGGTGGGATTGCGTTGGCTGCAAGAGGAACTGCTCTCCCTGGGCAGCTTCCGCGCCCTTTCCCGCTTGGCAGGTTTGAAGGGCGATCGGGTACCCGTTTTCCCTGGCGGCCTCGCCATTCTGTCGGCAGTTTTCGACTCTTTTCAGTTGCAGGAGATGCGCTTTTCCGAGGGCGCTTTGCGGGAAGGCGCGATCTACGATCTACTGGGCCGGATCCATCACGAGGATAGCCGGGAACTCAGCGTACGGGGGCTGCAAGAGCGCTTTCATAGCCAGCGCGAACGGAATGCCGAGGTCCTGGAATGGGCCAAACGGATACTTGCTGCCACCGGGAGGGACTGGGAGCTCGGTAACCTTCATCAACGCTGGCTACGTTGGGCAATTCTGACCCACGACATTGGCCTGGACATCGCCCATTCGGGCTTTCACAAACATGGTGAATATATCTGGCGCAACGGCGACATCGCGGGGTTTTCCCAGCGCGAGCAGAACCTGATTGCCACCCTGGTTCGCCTGCAGCGAAAAAAGCTACCCAGTGGCGTCCAATTGCAGAGTTTCGGTATCGCGGCAGAGGATCTCCCTGCCCTGCAAAAGCTCGCGATCATCCTGCGCCTTGCCATTCTGCTCCAGCGCGGGGCGGGGGAGCTTGTGACCAAGCCGGAAGTGATGGTCATGGGCAAGACCCTGCAGCTGCAATTTGCCGACGACTGGCAACGGCAGGCGCCGCTCCTGCGCGCCGAGCTAGAGCAGGAAAGGGATCAGTTGGCTCCTGAATTCCAACTCCTTTTTTGATATTTCACATACGGCTTGGAACTCCTCAACTGGCTGTTCGCCCATCTTGGCTACACCCCCGTAACTCTGGCGGATGTCAGCGAATTCTTGCGGCGCTATGGCTACGGAATTCTTTTTTTGGGGACACTGTTCGAAGGCGAGGCCGTGGTGGTGATCGCCGGTGCCCTGGCCCACGCCGGAATTTTGTCCTGGCCAGGAGTAGTGCTGGTCGCCTGGGCTGGCAGCACTCTCAATGATCAGATTCTGTACCTGCTGGGCTATCGCTATGGGGAGCGTCTCATTTCCTGGCTGCCGAGGTTTTTGCGAAGCCACATTGGCCGTGCCGAGGGCCTGATTCGCCGCTTCGGTGACGGGATCACGCTGTTGTTTCGCTTCATCTATGGTACCCGTACCATCACTCCCATCCTCCTCGGCGTGCATCGCTACCATCCGCGCCGGTATCTATGGATAAATCCGATAGCGGCCCTGCTTTGGGCCATTCTCATCAGCGCTGCCGGTTATCTCCTGGCCGCCTCGCTCCCCCTCATCCTCCGCGAGTTACGCTATGTGCAGATTGGATTTCTGATCCTGCTCGTGATGGTCGTGGCATATTTCGTCTGGCGGCAGCGCGGCAGGGGGCGCGATGAGTGATTGTCCAGTGTGGGAGGACTGGGAATGGACGATCTTGGATGATGATTAGCGAAGGGGTCTCCGGGAGATCGCGGGATAACTGGGAGCGAATGCACTCTGGGCTCATTACGCGCCTGCCACAGCTATTCTTCGGGTTTCATCCAGGTAATAGTTTCCGGGAGGAAGTGCGCGACTCCCTCCAGCACACCAGCGGCATAGTTCCCATTCATATCTAGGAAGTCGCCCTTTGCGATATACAGGGTATCGGACAGATCCGATGTAAATGCCAAGCGCTGTGCCTCTTCCTGAACCTCTGGATGGGCATTGGCCACTAATATGGAGGGGATATGGCTTCCTAAAACCTCTAGGTCGTTGCCCGAGTCACCAGCAAAAACGGTTCTGTCAGCGGGATAGTTGTGTTGCTGTTGCAGAAATTCTATCGCATGAAGTTTGCTTGCACCGCATGGAACGATATCCAGCAGGCGGGAATCAGCCAGTTCGTCTATTGACCAGATTAACCGGGCGTTTACGCCCAGCGCCCAAAGCCGGCGCAGCACTTCCTCTTCAATCGGTGCACGCGACACATCTGGGGCCATCTCATAGCTAACCTTGAACATCCCTTGCTGGGCCACTGGCTGCAGAGTCATGTCAGTGATATCGCTCAATGCCCCAACAATGTCCCCATGCATCATCCCTTGCCACTCTGGGGCAATCCTCGTAATCCAATGATCCCACTGACGCCACCGTCCATCGGCAAAGGTATAAATACTGGTCCCCACATCACCGATAATGAAACTTGGTGTTGGCAGTTGCCAATCATGAATGGCTTTGAGTACCAGATCCAGATGACGCCCGGTGACCATGGCCAACTGCACTGCAGGTTGGGCGCAAAGATGCCGAAAACGCGGCCGAGCCTGCGGACTTTCCAGTTGATAGCCATTGGGAATTAGGGTCCGGTCCAAGTCACAACAGAGCAAAATTGGCTGAATCTCTTCCGCTGCTTTGTTCATGATCTTCGTCTCCTGCTGGGTACGCGGGTTATTTTTTCAACTTCCCCCTATTCCTGCCTCTTCGAGAAAATGGTAGTGTGCGACCGCTTCCATGACCCCTAACAAGCCATCAGCGTGACAGGAATAGACGCTCTCTTGTAGCAAGTCCTGCTGGAACTCTTTGCCTAATTGGGCAGAGAGAATATTCCCGCCCAATAAGTCGAGATCCGCCTGGGAGCTACCAACAACCAAGATATGATCGAGAGGAATGTCGTGCCGACCAGCGACATGGCGAATGGCGAAACCGAGAGAGGCCCGTTGCGGAACGACCAGAAATTCTTGTGGGGTTACCTGAATTACCCGACTAGGAATGTCTTGTAAGTGCAGTTGGTCTTCCACAGCCGCCGTGCCGGGAAAGGCATCTTCATCAACAATATAAGCGTGTACGGTATAGTTTCCCTGACTGCTTCTGCCCGCCAAACGCAGACCGGGTGTCTCCGCCAGCAGATCGTAGACCCGATCGCTCTGCCAATTTACCGCAATGTGGCGACTCCAAGCCTGATCACGAGTCAGGTCCGTACCATAATGAATGTAGGTACCCGCGCTGCTGATGAGTATATCAGGGATACCTCGCTGCGGCGGCTTGATGAGGGCCAGAAGCTCGACCAGGGGGCGCATGGTGACTAAGCCCAGAGCTATTTTTTGCTGTTTCAATGGCAGCCTAGCCGCTAATTGCTCCAGCAGGCCGGGTTCTTGATCTAGGAGACGGGCACCCAGAATGAGCCAACGATTGGCGGTAACGCGCTGCTTTTCCAGGGGTTGGGTGTTGCGTGCCGTTGGCGCAATAAGCGGGCACTCGTTGATTGCCGAAAGGTATTTTTCAACATGAGCCGGCCAAGTATACCGTTGGCGCACACAAGCGATACCATTTTTTGAGAAACGTCGGCGAGTCGTTGCGTCGTTCAGGATGCTGAGCAACTTGTTGCTGATTTCAGGAATATCCAATGGATTGACCAACACGCCATTATCGCAGTTGCTGACGATGTCTTTGGGTCCGCCGTTTTCAGTGGCCAGGATCGGTAAGCCGCAAGCCGCTGCTTCGATCAGTGTTAGACCAAACGGCTCCGTCAAGGCGGGGTTGATAAACACCCCTCCTAAACTCGCTGCCCAACGATAGAGATCAGGTACGTCGTCGGGTTGGTGATGGCGAGGATAGGCAACCTTTCCATAGAGGTCATAGCTATCAATCAAGAGTAGAATTTCTGTCAGTATTTGTCGTTGGCTCGTTGGCATGTCGCGAATGTCATCCCGGTTGCCGGCGACAATCACGAGGTTACTGCGTGCCCGCAAATCCGAATTCAGGCCAAAGGCATGAATCAAGCTGGCAATGTTTTTCTTCTCGTCCGGACGAGATATCGCAAGAATTGGTGGCCAGTTGGGATCCTGCAAAAAGCGATTTATCTCATTGACTATTGGCGGTGCGGGGCGGGAGATTGGACTAAATCGAGAAAGATCTACCCCCGGAGGTATCACTCGCATGCGTGTTACATTAGTCCGATCATACATCCCATATTGGCTGTCGATTTCATCTTGCGTGCTCGCTATTATCAAAGAAGCGGTAGAAAGAATTTCTTCTTCTGTCCGAATCCGCTGGGACAGATGGTATTTTTCTTCTAGAACGGTCTCAGATTCTCCAAGGGCCAGGATATGTCGGCGCTTTACTCTGCCTAGAGAGTGTGCTGTGTGTACTAGAGGAACGCCAAGCTGTAACGTCAGACGCATTCCTACATAACCAGCATCGGCATAGTGGCTGTGTATGATATCAGGAAATTTCTCTTGTTTTCGCAGGCATTCTATGGCGTGGTCGCTGAAACTATCCAAGTAAGGCCAAAGAGCCTCTTTTGGCAGATATTCGTCAGGTCCAGCCGGCAGCCGAATGATGCGCGCGTTGGGGAGCTCTGGAAGATATTCTTCTTCTTGGTTGTATTCATTATCTATTGCGGGATCGTTGATTCGGCGGGTAAGAAGATCGACTCTGCTAATTTTTGGATGTGTTGCCAAAGCACGCAGTAATTCTACTACGTAGAGCACCTGACCGCCGGTATCCGCATCACGGCCCAGTTCGAGGCTATGCCCGCGGATCAGCCCGTGCACACTGATTAGTACCAGGTAGAGGGATTTCAGGGGATTTTCTCGAGGATCCTCTGTTTGCGATGTCTGTACCCAAGTATTCGAGAGTGATGGAATCATATCTACTCACCTTTGTTGTTCGAACATGGCTCGTCTATACCAAAACGCAGCGGAAGTTCGGGATCATCCAAGAGATGGCGAGCGAGGAGGAAGCCCGCGGCACTCCATACTTGCCTGATGTTGGAGCGTCGACCTACCAGACGACCCAAGCGGCCGTCGTAATACTCGGGCCATTGGTTGGCCATTAAGCGTTTTTCGGCAATATCCCAGGCTTTTTCCGCAAGATCTCTCCGCCCAACCTTGAGCATTGCCGCTGCCAACGGCCAGATTAGAACGGGCCAATGCCCCCCGTTGTGGTAAGACCAAGGGATGTTTTTCGGATCTGAACCGGTGATCAAGCGCCATTCATCCCCCTCGATAGCTGGATATATCAGCTTCATCGGCATGCGGCCAATGAGTTCCATCCAATGCTGTTCAATAAGATTGGCTAAGGCCTTGGATTGGCTTGGTGTTGCCATGCCGGTCGCTAGCATCAGCAGATTTCCTTGGGCAAAGAAGCGAAAATCCATTCGCCCAGGCCCCAGGTTGCCAACGAAGTAGCCGGCATCGTCGGGAAGCCAGTCCTGTACCCACAGGGGGATCGATTCGGGATGAATATTGAAGAGATTCTCAACATTTTCACCCAGCATTTCTGTCTCAAATCGATAAATCCGATTGAGCACATCCATGTCCAACCAAAAATATTGTTGCACGTATGTTCGCAAGATTTCTTGGCGGCGCAGCGCCATATTTATCAACCATTGATTCCCAGAGTCAGGAAGCAATAGAGAAACGCTGCGCAAGGTGCTATCGAACAAGACCTGAATTTCGAGAGGATGACCATGCACGCCCATGCGCCGATCAATCATGAAAGAGCCATCGGGAACGGGTAGCGTCGGAAAAACCTCGAACCGGCTCTGCAGACATAAACTCAGGATCATCCGCAGCATCCGCTGAATTTCTGGCCCGTGTGCAAAGTCTGCATCACCTGTATACAGCGTATAGGCCCGCAGCAGTATCGCCCACCACATCATGGAGTCTACGGGTGCGACACGCCCGATCGCTCGATCACCAAAGTCGGCGATAATTTCCTCGTCGCCCCGATTATTTTGCTGAATTCGAAAGGAAGCTGGTAACACTCCTGGGGCTATTTGTTGCCCTTCGAGATCTTCTTGTTGACCACGGAGTTGCATGATGAGGTGCAAGAACGCTCGTACCACGTCACTACGACCTTCCAGCAGCATGATCAATCCTATGGGAAAGAAGTCGCGTACGAAACAATCAGAGTAATTTGCTGCTGGTGCATTGGGATCGATGCTAGCTGCGGTACCCACCAATTGCCCACGGTAAAAAACGCCTGCTTCCTCGATCAATCGATAAGCATCGTCAAGGGGGGGGCTGCTACGCGCATAGCGGGGACGAGGGAAACAGGGGGTAGTCTGAGCCACGAACTCTTTTTCCTCCTGGGTTGCGAGGGTTGGATATAAGCGATTTATCTATTCAGTATAGCCTTAGCTGCCCGCAGCTCCCAACCCGGCTTCTACATCGTCCCCGCCCGCATGCGGAGACGCAAAGGGACGTCGGACGCGCTTGGTCAACGCCGATTCTGCTTCGACCGTCCAAGCAAAAGTGCTCGATACCTCCTATGCTGTGCAGCGTCTCTACATAAGATCCTGGTAAAACTCGTCTGGGTTACGAGGTAATGCGCCAGTTAGGGTGCACACTCGTGCTGCCAAGTCACTTGCAGCTCGCAGGGCCTGCGCAACTGGGCGCCCCCGGATCTTTGCGTGAATCCAAGCGGCGCTGAAGGCGTCTCCCGCCCCAACGGTATCCTGAATGGGTACTTGCGGTGCACGGCTTTGCCAGAGATTGGCACCATCCCAATGGATTGCCCCCTCTGCTCCTCGTGTCACTAACACCTCTGCTATGGAAAAGTGCTTCGCCAGCGCTGCTACTGCGCCTTGCAAACTGTCGCCCGCCAGGAAAAATTCGCGTCGCAGAATATCGAGCTCCTCCTGATTGCACTTTAGAACAGACGCTCCCTGTATAGCTCCGCCAGAAAGTTCGGCTCCCAGTTACCCGCACGCAAATTGATGTCAACAAATCGCCATGCGGCTTGCGCAGCCAGGTGCCGCCAAGTAGATCTACCGGGACCATCTTCGCGGAAGGCAAGGCTGCCGTGATACAGCCAGAAGGGTTGATTTTTGATGGATTCTTGTAACTCTCCGTCCCAGGCAATCGCGTCATACGCCTGCTGAGGCAATATCTCAAAACGATGCTCACCACCTCCCAGATCATGGACAAGCACCCTGCCAGTCGGCAATGTCGCATCTTCCTGCAATACTGCATGCATATCCGGGCAACGCTGGAGATATTGGCGGATTTCTGCGGCAGCAGGATCCTGTCCTACCCTGCTGATAAAGCCGGGACGATCTCCAAGTGACCAGAGGTGGCAGGCGACGTTGAAGGGAGCACCACCAACTCGCCGGAAATCGCCGAAATCGTCTATCAGGCATTCCCCCACAATCCAACCGACGGATGGGATCTCGTTCATGCGCGCTCCATATTGGTTTGTTCCATATGTATCTGGGCGATCTGTTCGGGCTGCAAGCGATGTCCACTGAGCCAGCCTAATAATATACCTCCTAACGCCATGATCGACAGAATTGGATAGCCAATGGCTGCGACCAACGGCCCTCCGAGAAAGGTGCCCAGCACCGTGGCTATGGCGCCACTGGCGTTGAACAAGCCCATGGCAGATCCCTGACTAAAGGGTGTCAAACGCGCAGTCAAAGTCATCCCGGCTATGCTCTGTAATGGCCAGGCGAGAATGATCAACGCAAAACCGAGGAGCGCAATCATTGTTTTCGGGATTGGCAAATAGAATATGCTCAATAGTAATAAAAACCCTACAAAACGAAGCGCTAAGGACCACCGGTATACTCGGCCCGCGCCATATCTTCCGGCAAGCCGCGCGCCGACGGTATAGAGTACCAGCGCAATCGCTGCGGTGATGGCGTAGGTGCTGGAGGTGATGGCTGGGGCAACGTGATAGGCATGCTGCATAGCCACGGGAAAATAAGCAAAAAATGCTGCCACACCAAATGCCACGACGAACCAGGAAAACAGGAAACGACCAAAGCGACTACCGAATGCTTCCGAGAGGCGTTGCAGACCGGGCAGTGAGAGATGATGGGAAAAACGCGATATTCCTCCAGCAAGAAGCTCTGGTCTGCCAAAGACGGCGAGGAAACGCCAATCCAGCTCGCGCCGCATCCGCACCCCAACCTGTGCTTTCCAGTCGATCTCAGACCTTTTGGGAAGCCCTTTGGCTCCGAGCCAAAGGGCGGGAAGAATGATGGCCGCCGAACAAAGCAATCCCACGGTGAAGTTTGCCACGAACATTCCTGCGGCCAGGAGCCCAAGCACCTGCCCCGATCCATTTAGTGTCTGTAGCCAGCCGAGACGAGGTTCCCAATCACTTTGCGGATCAAACTCCACGACAAAGAGGCTCGCCATGGTGGCAACTGCGGAGGTGCCGACGCCAGCGAGGAACGACAGACCGGTCCAGGGGAGGATCCCGGGGACAAAAGGCATGATCGCCAGGGCCGCGCCCAGTCCCAGGAATCCTGCTGCGAAAATCGGACGGTGGAGGCGATGACGGTCGGCGAGTACTCCCCACAAGGGCGAGGTCAGGAGACCGAGGTTAAATCCCCCCATCACGTAGGCTACCCAGCTAAGATGATGGGTGAGTCCCACAATCATCAGCGGAAGCAAAATCGGTAACAGGCCGGAAGAAACTGCGCCAAGAAGCGCGTACGCCAGAAACCAGATGGAGATCCACCGCCTTGGCTCGCCCAGCACTCGATAGAGACGATCCATTCGTTCTTCCATCAACCGCACACGCTGAATGACCCATTCTTCCCGAAGGTTGCGCTGTTTGGCTTGCATCGCGTCGGTCATGGTACCCTCCTCACCTTGGGCGAGCCGATAACGTGGCCGGATGGCCTATAAGTTGTTTGAATGGCCTGCGGCGTTTTAGTTCCGGCGACGCGCAAACTGGGGTGGTCCCAGTACCTGCCGCGCGGACTTCGGTTCGATACTGTGAGGATTCCGGAAGCGTCCGGGCAAATCCCTGGTGTTTCTGGTCCCGACCGAAGTGATGGAACGGCAACGCAAGGAGTTACAGAGTAATGTTGCACCTGAAAATTGCAGCCGACCTGCGTTCCAGGATCTCGGCAAAGCTGAGATATCCCGGTTTCCGTTCCCTAGCAGACAGGACAGGCCGCCAATACATTGCCGCTCAGCAGCTTTTTTGGTATAACGCGCCGCAGGCCCGCAGAGGGCCAATTCACACATCGATCCGCACCTGCTGCCGGGTGTCCCCAGGGATGGCAGACAGGGGGTCGGTGGCGGCTATCAACCCAAGTCTCAGGAGTTTTTCATGACCAGTCCTTCCGTAAGCATGCGCGCTCTTCTCGAAGCGGGTGTTCATTTTGGGCATCAGTCCCGTTATTGGCATCCCAAGATGGCGCCGTTCATCTTTGGCGAGCGCAACCGAATCCATATCATCAACCTCGAACACACCCTGCCGATGCTGCGCACCGCTCTGAACTTTCTCGAGCAGTTGTCGCGCAAGCACGGACGGGTACTGTTCGTAGGTACCAAACGCCAAGCCCGCGACGTGATCGCCGAAGAGGCGAAACGCTGTGGCGCCTTCTATGTCAATCAACGTTGGCTCGGGGGCACCCTTACCAATTTTAAGACCATTCGCCAATCCCTGCGGCGCATGGAAGAGCTCGAGCAGATGCGCAGTGATGGCACCATTGAAAAGCTCACCAAAAAAGAAGCCCTCGACCTGCAGCGTGAATTGGAAAAGCTGGAGCGTAGCCTGGGTGGTATCAAGGACATGACCGGCGTGCCGGATGCAATCTTTGTCATTGATGTTGGCCACGAGAATATTGCCGTTGCCGAAGCCAAGAAGCTGGGGGTGCCAGTGATCGGCGTGGTGGACAGCAACTGTAATCCGGAGCTGATTGATTATCCCATCCCTGGCAATGACGACGCTGGTCGTGCCATCCGCCTGTATGCGAGTCTGGCTGCCGATGCCATCCTGGCCGGACGCCGAGGGGTGGAGAGTGATCTGCTCGACGAATTTGTCGAAGTCGATGAAGATGTCATCGAGATTGATGCCGACTGATCTTTTTCTTTGCAGAATTAAGGGGTAAGAGATGGCCATTACGGCACAGCAAGTCAAGGAACTACGGGAGCGTACCGGTGCGGGCATGATGGAATGCAAGACCGTGCTGAGCGAAGCCGAGGGGAATATGGATGCCGCCATCGATCTGTTGCGCAAGCGCGGTTTGGCCAAGGCCGACAAAAAGGCGGGTCGGGTTGCGGCAGAAGGCGTGGTTACCGTGGCGAGTAGCTCCGATCAACGCAAGGCGGTCATTGTCGAGCTGAACTGCGAGACCGATTTCGTCGCCAAGAACGACGACTTTGTTGCCTTTGCCCGGCGTTGTGCAGAAACCGCTCTGGCCCAGGCTGCAGCCCTGGAAGATCTGGCGGCTGGCGAGATCGAAGAGACCCGCAAGAGCCTGGTCAGCAAGCTGGGCGAAAACATTGCCCTGCGCCGGGTGCAACACATGAGCGTCGATTCCGGTCGGATTGGAACGTATCAGCATGGCAGCCGCATTGGCGTGCTGGTCGCCATCGCGGGGGATGCCTCGGAAGAGCTCGGGCGCGACCTGGCCATGCATGTGGCAGCTTCCCGTCCCGAGGTGGTGAGGCCGGAAGACGTGTCAGCCGAGCGGGTTGCCAAGGAAAAGGAAATTCTCATTGCCCAGGCGGCAGACTCTGGCAAACCACGGGAGATCATCGAGAAGATGGTTTCCGGGCGGATGAGCAAATTCCTCAACGAGATTGCTCTGACCGGTCAACCCTTTGTCAAGAATCCTGACCAGACGGTTGGCGATCTGCTCAAGGCAGCCGGCAATGCCACGGTGCTGGAGTTCGCCCGCTTCGAGGTCGGCGAAGGCATCGAGAAGGCGCCCACGGCGGACTTTGCCAGCGAGGTCATGGCCCAGGTTCGGGGTAGCTGATGGAGGCCCCGCTGCGATACCAAAGGGTTCTGCTCAAACTGAGTGGCGAGGCCCTGATGGGCGACGGCCAGTATGGCGTCGATCGTGCGGTAGTGCAGCGGATGGCTTCCGAAATCAAAGAGGTAGCCGACGCTGGCGTGCAAGTGGCGGTAGTCATCGGCGGTGGTAATATCTTTCGCGGCATGGCGAAAGCTGCAGAAGGCATGGATCGGGCGACGGCGGATTATATGGGTATGCTCGCCACGGTTATGAATGCTCTGGCCGTGCAGGATGCCCTGGAACATCTGGGTCTGCCAACGCGGGTGCAATCGGCCCTGCATATCGAACAGGTTGCCGAGCCATATATCCGCCGACGCGCCATTCGCCATCTGGAAAAAGGGCGGGTGGTCATTTTTGCTGCTGGCACCGGCAATCCTTTCTTTACCACCGATACCGCAGCCAGCCTGCGCGCCGTGGAAATCAATGCGGAGCTGGTACTCAAGGGCACCAAGGTGGATGGTATCTACACCGATGATCCCGTCAGCAACCCTGATGCTATGCGTTACCGCGAACTGAGCTTTGATCAGGTATTGGAACAGGGCTTACAGGTAATGGATGCAACGGCAATTACCTTGTGTCGTGATAATGATATGCCCATAGTGGTCTTCTCCATGAACAAGGCTGGCGCCTTGTTGCGCGTTTTGCAGGGAGAGGAAGAGGGCACCACGGTACGGAGTGCAGTATCATGAGTATTGCAGAAACGAAAAAGGACGCGGAAACGCGGATGAAAAAGAGCATTGAGTCGCTCAAGACCGAGCTCTCCCGGCTGCGCACCGGGCGCGCCAATGCAGCGCTTCTGGATGCTGTAGAGGTGGATTACTATGGCAGTCCGACGCCCTTGTCGCAGGTGGCTTCGGTAAGCGTGGCCGACGCCCGCTCCTTGGTGGTGACGCCTTGGGAGAAGAATTTGATTCCCAAGATCGATAAGGCGATTCGTGATGCCGGCCTGGGACTCAACCCCGTTGCCGGGTCGGACAATGTGCGGGTGCCGCTGCCACCGCTGTCCGAGGAGCGGCGCAAGGAAATGGCCAAGATCGTGCGGGCGGAGGGCGAGGGAGCGCGCGTCGCCATTCGCAACATCCGTCGGGATGCCATTACCCAGATTAAGAATCTTCTCAAAGACAAACTGATTTCTGAAGATGAAGAGCGGCGGGCAGAGGAAGAGTTTCAAAAGCTCACTGACCGCTTCATTGATGAGGTCGAGGGCGTGATCGAGGCAAAAGAATCGGACCTGATGGAGGTCTGAGTCTTGTCCTTGAGCCACGCCGAGAAACTGGCCAAGCAACGGCCACAGCATATTGCCATCATCATGGATGGCAATGGTCGCTGGGCCTACCGCCGGCATCTCCCGCGTGTTGCCGGACACCGGCGTGGTGCAGAAGTCGTGCGCGAGATGGTGCAACGCTGTGTCGATGCGCAGATCGCGCATCTCACTCTCTTTGCCTTCAGCACGGAAAACTGGCGACGGCCGCCCCTTGAGGTGCGCCTGCTGATGAATCTCTTTCGCTTGATGTTGCGGCGGGAGGCAAAGAAGTTGCACGACAATGGCGTGCGTCTGCGCATCATTGGTGATCAGAGTCATCTGGCTGCAGATCTACAAGCTCTGATTCGGGATGCGGAGAATCTTACTGCCGGAAATCGCCGTTTGACCCTGAATCTTGCAGTAAATTATGGCGGTCGCTGGGACATCACCCGGGCCAGTAAACGCGCAGCCGCCAAATGTCTGCAGGCCGGGCGTAGCCTGGACGCCCTCAGTGAAGAAGACATCGCCGCTGAGTTGTGTCTGGCAGACAGTCCGGAGCCGGATCTGCTCATCCGCACTGGAGGCGAAGAACGCATCAGCAATTTCCTCGTCTGGCAATTGGCTTACACCGAATTCTATTTTACCGAGACACTGTGGCCGGACTTTGACGGCAATGCCCTGGATCTTGCGCTCAAATCTTTTGCCCAACGCCAGCGACGCTTTGGCCGCACCGGCGATCAAGTTCAGGAAGATGCTTGCGCCAGCGACTGATCACCGCGTTCGTCCTGCTGGCATTCTTCGTTCCGCTGCTCCTGTACGGAAACCACTGGCTTTTTCTCTCTATTCTGAGCCTCTTTCTAGGACTTGCCGCCCGGGAATGGGCGCAGCTGACTGCCCTGCGTTGGCCCGGCTTTTGGGCGGCGTTCGTCGCTCTTTTCCTGCTGGCAGCCGGAGTGTTCTGGCCGATGCATGGCAATTGGCCGGGCGCAGTGGCACTACTGGGAGTTGCCTTCTGGTTCTTAGGGTTGGCATTGCTGGCAAGGGTGATGCGGCGCGGGATCTTTGCGTCCCGCTGGTTGCGTTGGGCTGCACTGCCTGTGCTTTTGCCGGCGTTTTGGCTGGCCGTGTATTTGCAGGCGCGGCACCCCATCCTGTTACTCTGGGGCCTTGCCATCGTCGTTATGACCGATGTGCTGGCGATGCTTGCCGGAAAGCACTTCGGTAGGACACGCCTCGTCCCCCGGCTCAGCCCCGGCAAGACTTGGGCCGGACTCTGGGGCGGCTTGCTCGGCGGTGCGCTTGTGGGCACACTGGGGGCGGGTTGGCTGTGGTCCTGGCAGCCACTGGACCTATTGTCGGGGGCCGGGCTGGGCCTCGTGGTAGCCATATTTGCTGTGTTGGGAGATCTTTTTGAGAGCCTGCTCAAGCGCGCCGCTGGAAAAAAAGATAGCGGTCAGCTCTTGCCTGGCCATGGGGGCATTCTCGATCGCATCGATGCGATGACGGCCGGGCTGCCAGTGTTTGTCAGCATACTGATTTACTGGGGGAAAGTATGACTCGCGGAATTTGTATCCTCGGCGCGACCGGTTCCATTGGCAAGAGCACCCTCGATGTACTGGCCCGGCACCCGGAGCGCTTCCACGTGTTGGTGCTGACCGCAAACCGACGAGTCGAGGAAATGGCCGCGCTTTGCCGCCAATATCAGCCAAAACTGGCCGTCATGCGCGATGCCGCCGCCGCCCGCCGTCTTCGGGAAGCGCTGGCCGACCAACCTGGCATCAAGGTGACAGGCGGAGAAGAGGCCCTGCAGGAAGCCGTTACCTATCCCGGCGTCGACGAGGTCATGGCAGCGATCGTGGGTGCTGCCGGTTTGCTACCAACCCTTGCGGCGGTGCGCGCGGGCAAGAAGGTCTACCTCGCCAACAAGGAATGTCTGGTTATGGCGGGCGAGCTGTTCATGGCGGAAGTCCGCCGCCATCAGGTCACGCTGCTCCCCATCGACAGTGAGCACAACGCCATTTTCCAATGCTTTGGTGACGAGCGAGGAGTGCGTCGCATCATTCTCACCGCCTCCGGTGGCCCATTTCGACAAACACCTTTGGTTGAACTGCAACGCGTCACGCCAGATCAGGCCTGCGCCCACCCCAACTGGGTCATGGGACGCAAAATCTCTGTGGACTCGGCGACCATGATGAACAAGGGCCTGGAGGTCATCGAGGCGCGCTGGCTTTTTGATCTGCAGGTGGATCGGATCAGCGTGCTTATTCATCCGCAGAGTATCATTCACTCCATGGTCGAATATCTCGATGGCTCGGTGCTGGCGCAATTGGGGAACCCTGATATGCGCACGCCGATTGCCCATGCCTTGGCCTATCCCGAGCGTATCGCGAGTGGTGTCTCCTCCCTGGATCTGGCGCGTGGACCGGCACTGCAGTTCGAAGAACCAGACCTGCAGCGCTTTCCCTGTCTGGCTCTTGCATTTCAGGCCATTGCCGGGGGATCGGCCAGCACCGCAGTGCTCAATGCCGCAAATGAGATCGCCGTGCAGGCCTTCCTCGATGGGGAGCTCTCCTTCCCAGGGATTGCGCGGGTTGTCGCAGCAACACTGGAGGCCTATCAACCAGCCACACCTACGGATCTAGATGCCGTAATGGCCATCGATGCGGAGGCGCGGGTGCAGGCACGGCAAGCCATTTCTCTGGCGGGTGCGGCCTGAGGCGGAATCGCTCTTGGGTATTCTGACAACCCTGCTGGCCTTCATCATTGCCATCAGTATCCTGGTGACCTTTCACGAGGCCGGGCACTTCTTCGTTGCCCGCTCCCTCGGTGTACGCATCTTGCGCTTTAGCGTCGGCTTTGGACCGGCAATCTGGCAACGTAGCTTCGGCAAGGACGCGACAGAATTTCGCTTGGCGGCCATTCCCTTCGGCGGTTATGTGAAGATGCTCGAAGAAAATCCCGAGGAAACTCTGCCGCTGGCAGACCGGGGACGGGCCTTCAATACCCTCGCACCCGGAAAGCGGATACTGATTGCCGTGGCGGGACCAGGAGCCAATTTTTTGCTTGCCATTCTGTTGTATGCGCTGGTCGGCGTAATCGGCATTCCGGGTATTGCGCCAATTATCGGGAGTATTGATCCCCATGGCTTTGTCGCGCAACACAGCCACCTACAGATCGGCGATCGTATTGTCCAGATCAACGGCGCGCAGATCCATGATTGGCAAGATTTTCGTCAGCATCTGCTGACAGCTGCGGTTAGCCAGCAGCCAGCGCAACTCATTGTGCGGGATGCTTCTGGGCGCGTTGGGCAGATCGACCTACCTCTGCAAAAGCTGCCGGCAGACAGTGTGGGTGCCGGATTTCTCACGGAGGTTTTAGGAGTAGGACCCTATTTACCCCCAGTGGTGGGGTCGGTCATGTCCCATAGCCCGGCTGCTCGTCTCGGTCTGCGTGCGGGCGACAAGATCACTGCGGTGGCTGGGCACAAGACATTCAGCTGGCAGGAAGTGGTGCAAAGAATCGAGGCGGAACCCGCCAAAGTAGTACGGATCGAATGGCAGGATCCAGAGGGACAAGTGCATGGCGGCGAGGTCTCCTTGCAGACTGTGCTTGCCCAGGGCAAGACGGAGGGTTATCTGGGCATCACTTTGGCAGCTTTGCCAAAATCACTCATCGTACAGCACCGTCGTGATCCGCTTTCCGCCATGGTTTACGGGGCACGGCAGACCTGGACGGTTACCAGCCTGTCTCTGGAGATGATCTGGCGAATGATTCAGGGTACCGTGTCAACGAGCAACATCAGTGGACCGATCGGAATTGCCGAGGTTGCCGGGCAGACCTTCGTCGCGGGCTTCACCCCGTATCTGAGTTTCCTTGCCTTGCTGAGTGTCAGTCTCGGGGTCATCAATCTTTTTCCGTTGCCCATCTTTGACGGTGGCCATGTCGTCTTTGCCGTTGCCGAACTCCTGCGGGGGCGCCCCCTGCCTCCCGAATGGATGCAAAAAGCACAGATGATCGGTATAGTGCTGATCCTGATGCTTCTATTCCTCGCCCTGTACAACGACACAGTGAGAATGTTGAAACCGTGAAGAAAATGCGCCTTTCACCCCGAACCACCCGGGCCCTGACCCTGTCCGCAGTGGTGTTCTGTGCCTCCACCATCGTCCCCGCTTGGGCGTTTACCCCATTTACCGTACACAATATCGAGATCGAAGGATTACAACATATTACGCCGGGGACGGTGTATAACTACCTGCCGATCCACATCGGCGAATCGGTAGACGACGCCCTGGCACAAAAGGCGGTGCAGGACCTCTACTCCACCGGTTTTTTTCGGGACGTCAGCATTGCGCGTTCCGGCGATGATCTGGTCGTCGTGGTCAAGGAACGTCCCATTATCGCCAGCATCGAGACCAAAGGGATCAAGGCCTTTTCCAAGGATGAAGTGAAGTCCACCCTGAAAGGAATCGGGCTCGAAGTGCGGCATATCTTCAACCAGGCAACTCTCGATCAGGTGGTCCAGGGACTGCAGCAACAGTACGAGGGGATGGGGTATTATGATGCGAAAATCACACCGCACGTGAAGACCCTGCCGCGCAACCGGGTGGCGATCCAGATTGATGTCGAGCAGGGACAGCAGGCGACCATCAAGCAGGTCAACATCATTGGTAATCATGCCTTCAGCGAAAATCGTTTGCGCGGCCTCTTCTCCATTGGTGCGCCGGATGCCTTCTCCTTTTTCAGCAAGAACGACCGGTATTCGCAGGAGAAGTTTTCCAAGAGTCTGGAAAAGCTGAACAATTTTTATCTCGACCATGGATATCTAAATTTCGCCATCGAATCGTCACAGGTGCAGATTACCCCGAACCGTCGCTTCGTCTATCTTACGGTCAATATTCACGAAGGCCATGTCTATCATGTCAGTAAGGTAGGTCTGACGGGTGATCTCATTCTACCGCAGAGCAAGCTGGAAAAACTGATAGAAATTCATCCCGGCGAACGTTTTTCCAAGGCAAAGATTTTGGCAACCAATAAAGCCATTGCCGATGAACTGGGTAATTATGGTTACGCCTTTGCCAATACCACACCAGTGCCTACCGTCGATCCAAAGACCCACGAAGTAGCCCTGAATTTCCAGGTGGATCCCGGGCATCGGGTCTATATTCGGCGCATCGACATCAGCAACAACAATCGCAGCATGGATTATGTGGTGCGGCGGCAGTTCCGACAGATGGAAGGCTCACTCTACAATCGCAGTCTGATCGATCGCTCGAAATTGCGTCTGGAACAGACCGGGTTCTACCAAAATATTACCACCAAGACCGTGCCCGTGCCTGGACATCCGGACCAGCTGGATCTGGATGTTGCCGTGGACGAGCGGCCAACGGGTTCGTTCAGTGTGGGAGTGGGCTACTCCAATGCCCAAGGATTCCTCTTCAACGGGTCCATCACCCAGAAAAACTTTATGGGTACTGGTAATGCCCTGTCTTTTTCGGCTAACGTCGGCGGCCTCGGCAGCGCGTTCAATCTGTCCTATACCAACCCGTATTTCACTCCAGATGGCATCAGTTTAGGCTTTAACGTATTCCGCAACGATACCAATCTCTCCACGCTGGCAGTGGCGCCTTACAAAGAAGTGGATCTGGGCGGTTCCGTCACCCTGGGAATTCCGGTGCTGGAGTACGTCTACGACTATATGTCTTTGGGTTTTACGCATACCAACATCACCCTGGATACCAGCAATCCGATCCCTCTCTATCAGAATTATATCGACAATTATGGAAATTCGACGAATTCTGTTACTTTGGGCAATCAATTGGTGTACAACACCACCAACTCGCCAATCTTCCCCACCAAGGGTTTGTACACCAGCCTCGATCTGAAGGCAGCGGTGCCGCCGGGGAACCTCCGCTGGTACAAAGCCGAAGTGAAGGCCAACTATTACCATCCCTTTACCTCGTGGCTGAGTGGCGGCCTGGGGATGCGCTACGGCTTCATCAACAGCTTTTCCGGCAAGCCAGTGCCGTTCTTCAATAATTTCTATCTTGGCGGTCCATTGACGCTTCCAGGTTATCAGACCTATGCCGTGGGCCCGCAGATTGATGGCTACCCAGTGGGGGGTACCCGCGAACTTCTCCTCGACGCCAATCTGTATTTTCCGCTACCAGGTCTGGAAGATAACAAGAATTTTCGCCTGAACGCCTTCGTCGCCAGTGGCTGGGTGTACGGCGTCAATTCAGTGGATGGCAGTACCACGAACTACGCCTATTCAAATGGCTATTTTCCAAATTTTGGCGAGATGCGCACTACAGCGGGCATCGGCCTACTCTGGATCAGCCCGCTCGGACCGTTGCGTCTGTCCGTGGCGATTCCTTTGAACAAGAAGCCGGGTGATCTTACCCAGCCGCTGCAGTTTACTGTGGGTAACGCCTTCTGATGTTCCGTCGGTGGTGGCTACGCGGCTGTATCGTCCTGGGCTGCGGTATTCTCGCCGCGCCCTGGGCGCTGGCGGACGCACCAAAGATCGGTTTTGTCGATCTGGACAAGGCATTGCGCGAGTTGCCTGAGGCGCAGGTCGGAGCCAAGGCCCTCAATTCGCTCATTGCCGAGAAGGAAAAGGCGATCGAGCAAAAACAACAACAGATCGTTGCCGCGCAGAAGAGTCTGGAGGAAGACTTTCCAAAGCTCAATAATGCAGAGCGGCAGAAACGCGAGGCACAGTTGCAGGGGATGGTCCTCGATTTGCAAAAACTACGACAATCAGCCCAAGATCAGGTAAATCTGCAACGCAACCAAATCCTCGAAAATATCCAGGCACGCCTGGTTCGGGTGGTCTCAGAGATTGGAAAGAGGGGCCATTACACGCTGATTTTGAATGACAAGTCGGTTCTCTACGTCAGCGGCGCAATCGATCTAACGCAACAGGTGGTGGCCGCCATGGAGAAGCCGAAAGCCGGGAGACAAAAATGAGTGCCCCGGCGCGGGTAGTCTACACCCTGCAAGAGCTGGCTGAGGCCCTTGGCTTGCCTTACCGTGGGGATGCAGCCCTGCAATTTCGCGCTATGGCGCCATTGTCATCTGCGCAGGAAGATGAACTCAGCTTTTTGCAGGACAGCAAATATCTACCATTACTGGCACAGACCCGCGCCGGCGCACTGATTCTTTCTCCAGAACATGCAGAACAATACGATGGCGCAGCCATCTGGAGTGAAAATCCCTATGCGAGTTTTGCGCAGGCAATGCAGTTCCTGTATCCAGAGAAAGCGTTGACGCCTTGGCGCTCGCCGGATGCGAGGATCGCCGCAGATGCCGATGTGGACCCCAGTGCCCGCGTCGAGGATTTTGTACAGATCGGCTCCGGAGCGAAAATTGGTCCTGGGGTGTGGCTGGAAAGTGGGGTAGTCATCGGGCCTGGGGTGGAAATTGGCGCTGCTTGCCACTTGTATCCCGGTGTCAAGGTCCTTGCCGAGTCGCGCATCGCCGAGCATTGCATCATCCACAGTAATGCTGTGATCGGGGCTGATGGCTTCGGTTTTGCACAAACCGAGGCGGGCTACGAAAAAATCCCCCAGGTCGGACGGGTGATTATTGGCGCACGGGTAGAGATTGGTGCCAACACCTGTATCGACCGTGGTGCCCTGGCTGACACGATCCTCGGGGACGGAGTAAAAATCGACAATCTGGTGCAGATCGGCCACAACGTCGTCATCGGCGCAGACACGGTGATTGCCGGACAGACCGGGATTGCTGGCAGCACTCGGATTGGATGCCGCTGCCGCATCGGCGGCCAGGTCGGCTTTGCCGGTCACATCAACATTGCCGATGGTACCGTGATTGCCGGACAAAGCGCCATCACACATGACATTCGGCAAGCTGGCGTCTATTCTGGGGTGATCCCCGCCCAGGATGCACGGACTTGGCGACGTACTATTGCGCAGCTCAACCGCCTCGATGGTATTCTGCGGCGCTTGCGCGGTGCGGCCAAGGCAGCGCACGATTCTTCTTCTACTTAGGAGTCTTCATGGAAGGTTTTGATATTCATCAGATCCTGCGTCGGTTGCCGCATCGCTACCCGTTTCTCCTCGTTGATCGAATTTTGCAGATCGAGATTGGCAAAAGCCTGCGTGCGGCCAAGAACGTAACCATGAACGAACCGCATTTTCAGGGCCATTTCCCCGATTTTCCGGTGATGCCTGGGGTTTTGATCATCGAGTCTCTGGCCCAGGCGGCAGCCATTCTGGCCTTCGTTTCCGAGGACAAATATGGGGAGAACGCCGCAGTATATTTTGCTGGCATCGACAAAGCGCGCTTTCGCAAGCCGGTGACTCCTGGTGATCAACTGATTCTTTCTGCCGAGGTCGCTCGACGCAAATCGGGGTTGTGGCAGATGGAGACGGTAGCAACAGTAGACGGTACGGAAGTCGCGTCGGCATTGCTGATGGCGACCCTACGTGAGCGTGAGGCATGAAAGCGCAGATCGACGCACGGGCGGCGGTCGACCCTGCTGCAAAGATCGGTGACGGCTGTATCATTGGAGCGTTTGCGGTCATCGGCCCAGAAGTGGAAATCGGCGAAGGCTGTCGGGTGGACGCCCACGCGCTCGTGCAAGGGCCCACGCGGATCGGCCCGCGTAACCAGATCTTTCCCTTCGCTTCCATCGGTACGGCACCCCAGGATCTTGGCTATCGCGGAGAAGATACCCGGCTGGAGATCGGTTCCGGCAATACGTTTCGGGAGTTCGTCACCATCAATCGCGGTACCGTGAAGGGCGGTGGGGTGACGCGGATCGGCTCTCAGAACCTGTTCATGGCGTATTGCCACGTGGCACATGACTGCCAGATCGGGGATCGGGTGGTGATGGCCAATGCTGCGACCCTGGCGGGCCATGTCATCGTGGAGGACGACGCCATCCTAGGTGGTCTGTCCGCAGTCCATCAGTTCGCGCGTGTCGGCGCGCACGCTATCCTCGGCGGCGGCACCATGGCGCCGCTGGACATCCCGCCGTACATGATGGCCGCGGGTAACCATGCGCAATTACACGGGATCAACGTGCGCGGCCTTAGCCGGCGGGGCTTTAGCAAAGAGCAGGTGCACACCCTGAAACGCGCGTACCGCCTGCTTTTTCGTTCCGGCAAGCTGCTGGAGGAAGCCATGGAGGAACTGCTGCGCGAAGGCCCCGACGCCCCCGAGATTACACGGTTGCTCGATTTCATTCGCAGTAGCAAGCGGGGGATTACGCGGCCGTGAAACAGCTACGAACAGCCGTCGTCGGGGTAGGGCACCTGGGACGCTTCCATGCGCAAAAATATGCCCGAGTTTCGCAGTTACAAGGGGTCTATGACACCGATGGCGAGCGGGCACAAAGCGTCGCGCAAGAGCTGGGTTGCCGCGCATTTTCTGATCTGGGGGAGTTACTGGCTGCGGTCGACGCCATCTCCATTGTCACGCCAACGCTGCAGCACCACGCAGTTGCGCGTGAGGCAATCGCTCGCGGGGTCCATTGCCTGGTGGAAAAGCCCTTTACCTTCACCCTCGTCGAAGCAGACGACTTGCTTCGCTTGGCGGATGTGCAGGGAGTGATCCTGGCGGTGGGGCAAATCGAGCGCGCCCAGGTGGTCATGCAGTACCTGCGGGAACAGAGGCTCCCCGCGCCCCGCTACATCGAGGCCGAGCGTCTGGCGCCATTTAAGCCGCGCTCCCTCGATGTCGATGTGATCATGGACTTGATGATCCATGATCTCGATCTGGTCCTGATGCTTACTGCTGCCGAGCCGCAGGAAATGCGCGCGGTGGGTGTCGCCGCCGTCACCGAACAGGCCGACATGGCCAATGCCTGGGTGACCCTGAGCAATGGCAGTGTGGCCAATCTTGCCGCTTCGCGGGTGGTGCGGGAAGCAGTGCGGCGCATGCGCCTTTTCTGGCCAGATCGCTATGCCTCGGTGGATTTTCTGCAAAACCGCCTGACCTTTTACCGCCGCGGTGCCGGGCAGGTACCGGGCATTCCGGGGGTGGTCGAGGATGTGGTTGATCTGCAGCCGCGCGATGCCCTGGAAAGCGAAATCTCGGCCTTTCTCGGTGCCGTCTCCGGCCAAAGAATGCCGCTGTGCACGGGCCACGAAGGACGCGCCGCACTCGCCGCAGCCCTTGCCGTCCGGCAGTCGGTCAGTGACTTTTTGTCGGCCTCCGCCGACTCGTATTCGTAGAGGAAGAACAGGTAATGGAACAACAAATCCCCATGGTCGATCTACGCGCCCATTTCGCACCCTTGCGGGAGGAGATCCTTGCCGGGATCGGGGAGATACTCGATCAGGCAGGATTTATCCTGGGCGCGCAAGGGCGTGGCCTCGAGGCGGAGCTGGCAGAATATCTCGGTATTGCGCATGGCGTCGGTTGTGCTTCGGGTACCGATGCCCTGTTGCTGGCCCTGCGTGCCCTGGATATCGGTCCTGGCGATGAGGTCATTGTCCCCACCTTTACCTTCATCGCCACGGCCGAGGCGGTACGTTACGTTGGCGCGACCCCGGTATTTGCCGATGTCGATCCCGACTATTTCTGTGTGACGGCGGCAGGCATCGCGCCGCTGCTCACATCCCGTACCCGCGCCATCATCCCGGTGCACCTCTATGGTCAAGCCGCGCCCATGCCCGAGCTTCTGCAACTCGCGGAACAACACGGCATTCCGGTGATCGAGGATATGGCCCAAGCCATCGGCGCACGCCTGCATGGCCAACGTGTCGGTAGTTTTGGGCAACTCGCCTGTGTGTCTTTTTTCCCTAGCAAAAACCTGGGTGGGGCAGGGGACGGGGGGATGGTCTTCACCAACGACGAAGCCCTGGCAACGCGTCTGCGTGGCCTGCGTAACCATGGCTCCTGGCGGACCTATGAACACGAGGTCTTGGGCTACAACAGCCGCCTCGATGAGATTCAGGCCCTGATCTTGCGCAAACTCTTCCAGCGCATCGATGCCTACAATGCCGGGCGACAACAGGCTGCCAGCCTCTACGATGCCGCTTTGCAGGACTTGCCTCTGCAGATTCCCGCGCGCCGGGCCGGCGCCGAGCATGTCTTTCATCAATATACCCTTCAGATCGCAGATCGCGACGCCCTGCGTACCCGTCTGCATGCCGAGGGAATTGCCTGCGGCGTGTACTACCCCATCCCTTGCCACCAGCAGCAGGCCTTTGCCGATCTGCCGCCGAGCCATTGCCCGGTAGCCGAGAGCCTGAAAGACAAGGTTCTGTCCCTGCCGATGTTTCCTGAACTGAGCTCTGCGCAAGTGGAGCGCATTGCCGGAGTGATACGCGCACATCTGCACGGCGAATGAACAGAACCTTCCTCATTGCGGTCGAGCGTTCAGGAGAGAGCCTGGGCCTCGATCTTCTGATGCGTTGCCGGGCGGCAGGGATCGAAATGCAGTGGGAGGGCGTGGTCGGCAGTCGCCTGCAAGCCGCTGGGGTGCGCAATATCGCTGACGGCGAAGTGTTGGGGGTGATGGGCCTGGTGGAGGTGTTACGCCACTATGGCGGCCTGCGGCACCTGTTCCGACAAATTCGCGACTACCTGCAACGCGAACGCCCGGATGCGGTGCTGCTGATCGACCACCCCGCCTTCAATCTGCGCGTCGCCCGGGAGGCCAAGCGCCTGGGGATCCGAGTGCTTTATGTGGTCGGTCCACAAATCTGGGCCTGGCGCCAAGGGCGTATCCGTCAGATCCGCGAGCGCATCGACGAAATCTTTCTGCTCTTTCCCTTTGAGCGCCCTCTCTACGAAGAGGCTGGAATCCCTGCGCAGCTGCTGCCCCATCCCCTGCTGGCGCAGACGGCGGCAGCGCCAGGCAAAGAAGTGGCACGACAACAGTTGGCTCTGGCGGATGGACCAATTCTGGCCCTGTTACCCGGCAGCCGGCGTAGCGAGCTGCAGCGACTTGCCGCGCCGATGGCACAGGCGGCGCGGCTGTGGCAACAGGCGCATCCCGACTGGCAGATCGTCGTCGCCCTGGCGCGCGAGGAGCTACGCCTGCCGTGGCGGGAGCGGGCTGGTCCGCTAGCAGGCCAGATTCAGGAGGTCTGCGGACAGAGTACGGAGCTGCTCGCGGCGGCCGAGCGCGTCTTGGTGGCATCAGGCACGGCAACCCTGGAAACGGCGCTGCTCGGTCGTCCCGCTATCGTTCTCTACGCCATGCAGCCGCTGACCTTCGCTATTGCCAAACGCTTGGTTCGCGTACCGCATATCGCCCTGCCCAACATCCTCCTGCAGCGTCGAGTATACCCCGAGCTCCTGCAGTCAGAGATCACCCCAGAGCGGGTGGTGCAGGAGCTGGAGAAGCTGCCCATTGCGGAGCAGGAGCAAGCCCTGAAGCCCCTGCGCGGGCTGCTGCAGGGAGACGATAGCGACAGCATCGCCGCGGCATTGCGGCGCACTCTTTTGGGTCAGGAATGATGGAGCATAGGGGCAGCGACGTCGCCGGCGTTGATGAGGCGGGCAGGGGGCCATTGGCGGGACCGGTGATGGTCGCGGCGGTGATCCTGGCCCGACCGATAGCGGGCCTGCGTGACTCGAAAAAGCTGCGTCCCCCCCAAAGAGAACGTCTGGCACAGCAGATCCGTGCCGAGGCGCGTGCCTGGGCTATCGCTTCCGCTGGCACCTGGGAGATCGGGCGGCACAATATTCTCGCGGCCACTTTGCAGGCCATGGATCGCGCCCTGCGAGCGCTCCCGATTCGTCCACGACACATCGTCGTGGACGGTAACCGTGTCTTGCCGCAGTGGCAGGCGGAGGCTATGGTAGGAGGTGATGATCGCGTGGATGCCATCGCTGCTGCCAGTATCCTCGCCAAGGTAGCACGGGACCGGGAGATGGCCTTGTTGGACCGCCAGTATCCTCTCTATGGATTCAGCCGCCATCAGGCCTATGGTACCGCCGCGCATCTGGAGGCGCTGCGACGTTTTGGCGTTACCCCCATCCATCGCCGCAGCTTTGCGCCGGTGGCGCGGATACTGGAAGGGATGCTGGAAGAGAGACAATGAGCACGGATTTTGTCCACCTGCACGTGCACTCGGAATATTCCCTCGAAGACGGGATCATCCCCGTTAAAAAACTGGTGCAACGCTGCGCCGAACAAGGCATGCCAGCGGTCGCCATCACCGATCACGGTAATCTCTTTGCCTTGGTGAAGTTTTACAACGCCGCACGCGCCCAAGGCATCAAGCCGATCATTGGTGCAGAACTCTGGTTGCAAGGCGAGGGCGCGGAGAGCGGCAGCAGTCTGGTGCTGCTGTGTCGCAATCGCGATGGCTTTCGTGCCCTGAGTCATCTGCTCAGCCGGGCATTTCTGGAGGGGTTACAAGATGGCAAGGCGCGGATCCAGCGCTCCTGGCTGGAGCAAGAAGATCGCACTGGCCTGATTGCCCTATCGGCGGCCGGGCAAGGTGAGATCGGGCAAGTTCTGCTGCGCGATCCGATGCGCGCGCGGGCGCTTGCCCGGCAGTATCAGGAACTCTTTCCCGATGCCTTTTACATCGAAATCCAGCGTAATGGCGAGGCGGAGCAAGAGGCTTTGAACGAGGCCACGGTGGCCTTGGCGTTGGAACTGGACTTGCCGCTGGTTGCCACCAATAACGCCCATTTTCTCGACGCCGAAGACTTTCCCGCCTTCGACGCTCGACAGTGTATCGCCGCTGGATACACGCTCGGCGACGAGCGCCGCCCCCGCCGCTTTACGCCGGAACATCGCCTGCCCAGCGCTACCGAGATGCTGGCACGCTTTGCCGACCTCCCCGAGGCCTGCGCCAATACGGTAGAAATTGCCCAGCGTTGCAATCTGACCTTGACCCTCGGCCAATATACCCTGCCGGATTTTCCCACTCCCGATGGCAGTCCCATCGAGGTCTACTTCCGCAAGGCGGCAGAGCAGGGGCTGGCAGAGCGGTTGCAGAGCCTGGGTATCCATGATGAGAAAGCCTTGCCCTATCGCGAGCGACTCCTGCGCGAAGTCGACGTCATCCTGCAGATGGGCTTTCCCGGCTATTTTCTCATCGTTGCCGATTTCATTCAGTGGGCCAAGGACCACGGTGTTCCCGTGGGGCCAGGACGGGGTTCCGGAGCCGGCTCCCTGGTCGCTTATGCCCTACGGATCACCGATCTCGATCCCATTGCCAATGCCCTCCTGTTTGAGCGCTTTCTCAACCCGGAACGGGTCTCCATGCCCGATTTTGACGTCGATTTCTGCATGGAGCAACGCGATCGCGTCATCCAGTACGTTGCCGAAAAATATGGCCGTGATCGGGTAGGGCAGATCATCACCTTTGGTACCATGAAGGCGCGGGCGGTGGTACGCGACGTGGGTCGGGTGCTCAATCTGCCTTATGGCTTTGTTGACCAGCTCGCCAAGCTGGTGCCCGGCGACCTCGGCATGACCCTGGCCAAGGCGCTCGAAGAATCCGAAGAATTGCGGCGTCGGCAGCAGGAAGAAGACGATGTGCGCGAGCTGCTGGACATCGCCCTGCGCCTGGAGGGACTGCCGCGCCATGCCTCCACCCATGCAGGTGGCGTGGTGATCTCCCCCGAGCCCCTGGCCGACCGACTGCCACTGTTTACCGACGGCTCGGAGGGCGGCGGCAACGTCACCCAGCTCGATAAGGACGATGTCGAGAAAATGGGGCTGGTGAAGTTCGACTTCCTGGGGCTGCGGACCCTGACCATTATCGACATTGCCCTGCGCGGCATCAACGCCGAGCGCAGGGCGGCAGGGCAGGAGCCCTTGGATATTGCCAAGCTGCCCCTCAATGATGCCGCCACCTTCACCCAACTCAAATCCACTGATACGGTGGCGGTGTTTCAGCTCGAATCCTCGGGCATGCGTGATCTGATCCGCCGCCTGCAACCGGACAATTTCGAGGATATCGTCGCGCTGGTGGCCCTGTTCCGGCCCGGACCCTTGCAATCCGGCATGGTCGATGACTTCATTGCGCGCAAACACGGCAAGGCCAAGGTCGTCTATCCCCATCCACTGCTTGAGCCGATCCTCAAGGAAACCTACGGGGTAATCGTGTATCAGGAACAGGTGATGCAGTGCGCCCAGGTATTGGCGAACTATTCCCTCGGTGGCGCGGATCTGCTGCGCCGCGCCATGGGCAAAAAGAAGCCGGAAGAAATGGCCAAGCAGCGCGAAATTTTTCTGGCCGGAGCCGCGAAGAATGGCATCGATGTGCATCAGGCGACCGCAATCTTCGATCTGATGGAAAAGTTCGCCGAATATGGCTTCAATAAGTCGCACTCGGCCGCCTATGCCCTGGTATCCTACCAGACCGCCTATCTGAAGGCCCATTATCCGCGTCACTTCATGGCCGCCGTATTGACCGCCGACATGGATCATACTGACAAAGTGGTGGCAATGATCAGCGAATGCCGGCGGATGGGGATGAGCATCTTGCCACCCTGCATACAACGCAGTGAACTCGCATTTCGGCCCGAGGGCGACGGGTTGCGCTATGGCTTGGGGGCCATCAAGGGCTTGGGTCGGGGCGCCGTGGAGGCCATCGTCGAGGCGCGCCGCGAGACAGGTGAGTTTCAGGATTTCTTCGATTTTTTGTGCCGTCTCGATGGGCAGCGGGTCAATCGGCGTAGTCTCGAGGCCTTGATCAAGGCAGGAGCTTTGGACGCCTTTCGACTGCCACGGGCGCAATTGCTGGCCTCCCTGGACCGCTTTCTCGAGGCGGCGCAACAGCAGCAGCGTCAGGAAGCCAGCGCGCAATGCAGCCTTTTCGATACAGAAAGTCAGGTGCAGCAAGCGAGTCCGGCATTGGTATCCGTAGAGATCGATGATCGGGATCATTTGGCAGGCGAACGGGAGGTCCTCGGCTTCTATCTGAGTGATCATCCGCTGCGGGTCGTCCGTGCCGACTTGCAGCTGCTTGGCGTGCAGGAGATAGGTCAGATTGCCATTGGCGAGCCGGTCTTCGTTGCGGGTATGCCGGTGGCCCGGCGCAACATGCGCACCAAGCGCGGCGATCGCATGCTCTTTCTCACCCTGGAAGACGAAAGCGGGCGCGCCGAGGCGGTGGTATTTGCGGAAACCTGGCGGCAGTTCAATGGTCAGATTGCCGACGATGAGCCGCTGCTGCTTTTGGCGGAGGCCAGCGAAGACAGCTACTCTGGAGGTCTGCGACTGACCGCCCAGCGTCTGCTGCGCTGGGAAGAAGCCCAGCTTGCCTTGGCACGCCTCCTTGTATTGCACATCGACGCGTCGCCACTCAACATCGGGAAACTACAAGAATTACTGCTAATGCATCCCGGCGAATGCCAGGTGCGCATCGCACTGACCGTTGCTGATGGACAGGCGCGGGCCATACTCGATTGCCCGCAAGGAATCTCTGCCAGCAGCGAATTCCGCGCCGCACTCGATGCCCTGCTCGACCGCGATCGGCAAGAGTGGCAATATGCCTCGCCAATGAATCTGCTTGCCAATGTTGTCTCTCTGCGCGACGAGCGGCAGCGGCGACAACGTACAGCCTGATAAGGAGAACGGGTGAAACTGCAATATCTCGACTTTGAACAACCCATCGCCGAACTCGAGGGCAAGGTAGAGGAGCTCAAGGCGCTCAATCAGCCGGGTATTCAGGAGGATATCAAGCGTCTGGAAAACAAGGCGCGCAAGGAATTGCAACGGCTCTACAGTAAATTGACTGCCTGGCAGACTGTACAGGTAGCGCGTCATCCGCAGCGCCCCTATACCCTGGACTATGTGCATGCGCTGTTTACCGACGTAGAAGTGCTCGCTGGCGATCGCGCCTATGCCGATGATGCTGCCATCGTTGGGGGGCTTGCCCGCTTTCAGGGGCAGGCCATCCTCTGGATTGGGCAACAAAAGGGGCGGGATACCAAGGAAAAGATCCAGCGCAATTTCGGTATGCCGCGTCCCGAGGGCTATCGCAAGGCCCTGCGCCTGATGCGCTTGGCAGAGCGCTTTCGCCTGCCCGTACTCACCTTTATCGACACCCCTGGCGCCTATCCCGGTATCGGTGCCGAAGAGCGCGGCCAGAGTGAAGCCATCGCCCGCAATCTGGCAGTCATGTCTGATCTCGCGGTGCCCATCATCTCGCTGGTCATTGGCGAAGGGGGGTCGGGCGGGGCTCTCGCAATCGGCGTTGGTGACCGCCTACTGATGCTCGAATATAGCGTCTACTCGGTCATTTCGCCGGAGGGCTGCGCCTCGATTTTATGGAAAGACGCTGCCAAGGCTGCAGAAGCGGCGGAAACCCTGGGCATCACTGCCCGTCGCCTGCAGTCCCTCGGACTGGTCGATGAGGTGATCGACGAACCCCTCGGTGGCGCCCACCGCAATATCCAACTCGTGTATGAGAACATCGCTGCGAGCCTGGAGCGCCACCTACAGGAATTGAAGGGGATGGAAACTGCGCGGCTCCTCAGCCATCGCTACGAACGTCTGATGCACTATGGTGTCGTTGGCGCTGCCTGAGCCGGAGGAAGAACTACGGCAGAAACTTTTTTTCGACTGGCAGCTATCCCCAGAGCAACACTTTTTTCTGACCTGTAGTGGTGGTGTCGATTCCACCGCCCTTCTGCATGCCGCCCATGCGCTTGCGTTGCGCGTTGAAGTTCTCCACGTCAACCACCATTGGCACCCAGATAGCGCGCGCTGGGCGGAGCACGTGGCGACACTCGCAGCTGGTTATGGTTATCCCTGCCAGATCCTGGATTTGCCGGCAGAGCAGAAGGGTGAGGGACCAGAGGATCGCGCCCGCCGCGGTCGCTACGCCCTCTTTGCCGGGCAGTTGCAGGAAGGGGACTGGATATTGAGCGCCCAGCATCTGGATGATCAGGCGGAGACCCTGGTGTTGCAGCTCTTGCGCGGTGCCGGAATCGACGGCCTGGCGGCCATGCCGGAGCGGCGTCGACTGGGGGCAGGTACCCTCGGGAGGCCCTTTTTGGAGCTGACACGGGCGACGCTTCGCCAGTATCTGCGTCGGCAGGGTATCCGCTGGCTGGAAGACCCTGCCAACAGCGACTTGCGCTACGCCCGGGCGCGTCTGCGCCAGAGGATATGGCCACTGTTACACGAGCTCGGCTGGTCGCAGGCATCGGTGAGTATCGCCCGTAGCGCTGCAAACATCGCCGACCAGCTGGCCGTGGAAGACGCCTGGTACGCCCAGCAGGCCATGCTCTGTTGGCCCGGCGGCGCAGTTGAGCGAGTCTTGTCCGTAGACTTTGTGAAAGAGTGGGCACCAGCCTTGCAGCGAGTCTTTCTGCGTTGTTGGCTCCGCGACCTGGGGATGAATGTCCCAGACCGGCAGTCCTTGGAGCGACTCCGGCAGCTGTTTGGCCCATCCCAAGGCGGCAGACGGGTGGAGCTAGCGGATCTGCGCGCTTGGCGTCAGGGACAGCGGGTCCAAGTATGGCAAAATGTTCCCCACCATAAAATTCCTGCCCAGGAGTGGAGACCGCAGGTACCTTGCGGACGGGGCGCTGGGTTTCGCTGGTGCTGGGGACAGGCAACAGGGCCAGCGCAGGGACTCAGTGAAGGCGCAGTCATTGTCGGCGGGGCAGAATTGCACGGACGCACGCTAACTTGGAGCGCGCGGCGAGCCGGCGCACGCTATCGGAATTCTAGCGGACATCAACGTCCTCTGAAGAAATTCTTTCTGGAACTTGGCATCCCCCCATTCCTGCGCGACGACGTGCCCATTCTGTGGACAGACACAGAGGAAATCCTTTGGATTCCCGGCTTTTACCTGCGCAAAGCGGCTCTGCCGGAAAAAGAAGTCCTTTGGGTGGACCTTATCCGCACAACGGCGAATTCATGACGAGGCACGGATCCAAGGGACATGCTGTGCAAGGGAGCCGGGTGTTATCGTGGAGCGCTTTCCTGACTGGACACCCGTTCGCTTTTTTGGAAATAATGGCTATATGTCATACAATATAGCGTTACTCTGTCGATGAAGCGAATCGGGTCGTCGCGTGGCCTTCCCCTTGAGGCGCCCCTACTGCTGTTTTCCCTGGCGATCCTGGTCATCCTGATCGCACCTTTCTCCGAGATGTTCTTTGGCCTGGACTGGCAGCACCTGCAGTTTGCTCCCAACGACCTGCACGCCATCCGCACTTCTCTGGTATACAGCGGCACCGCCTTGCTCCTCTGCATATTGCTTGGTACGCCGCTTGCTTGGTGGATGGCGCGCCGCCGATATCGCTGGAGTCCCATCGTCGACGCCTTGATTCTCCTGCCGCTGCTCACCCCGCCACTGGCGCTCGGCATTCTCCTGGCCTCTTTTTTCGGACCCTATGCAAGCGTAGGACAATTTCTCTCACATTGGGGACTGCGACTGGTCAATACCGCACCAGCCTTCATCATGGCCCAGGTCTATGCCGCTATGCCGTATTATGTCCTCTCGGCACGTGCTGCCTTCGAAGGCGTTCCCACCGATCTCGAAGAAATCAGCCATACTTTGGGCAAATCTTCCTGGCAGACTTTCTGGCTGGTTACGCTACCGATGGCTCGCAACGGCTTGACTGCAGCAATAGCCCTGGCCTGGGTACGAGCGATGGGTGAATTTGGCGTGGTGCTGATCGTTGCCTACTACCCCATGGGGATTCCGGTGAAGATCTACCAAAACCTGGAAGACATTGGTCTGAGTGCCGTCTATCCCTTGCTTTGGGTATTCTTTCTGGTGGCGATTCCCTTGCCGCTATGGATTCGCTTACGCAGCCGCCGGCAGGCCCTGCTCTAAATGCTGGCCCTACACTGTCAAACGGATACACCCGTTGCTCTCGACATCTCCCTGGAGGTGGAGGGCCTCTCCGTGCTCCTCGGGCGCTCCGGCGAAGGCAAAACGACCTTTTTGCGTGCCCTGCTCGGGCTCCTGCCGGCACGGGTGGAGCCCTGGGGCCATCTGCCTACGGAACAGCGTCCGCTGGGATACTTGCCGCAAGGATACCGCCTGTTTCCCCACCTCAGGGTCTGGCAGAACATCGCCTTCCCCATGCGCGAGCGTGACCGGCGCCAGGCGGCACTGGAGTTGCTCGAACGGATTGGCATGTCGCGCTTCGCGGAGCAATATCCCGCGGCTCTTTCCGGTGGCCAGCAGCAACGCGTCGCCTTGTTGCGGGCCATCGCCCGCAAACCGAAGCTATTATTGCTGGATGAGCCCACATCGGCACTGGATCCACAGACTCGCGACGAAATCATCGCTGCCCTTAGCGAGGAATCCGCCATTTTTTCCATCCCACTACTCGTAGTTACTCACGATGTAAGTATTTGTGCAGCAGCGCAACGCATGGCCATTTTGCAGGATGGAAGAATCCAGGCCGACGGGGAGCCTGCCGAAATTTTCTCCTGTCCACCCAATCCACAGGCTGCACAAATGCTCGGGATGGAAAACTTTTTTACCGGCAGGGTCGAAGAAAAGCTCTCCAAGCAGGAATATCTGGTCCGCGTACACTCGCGCCGCTTGCGGGCAACGGGCATGGCGGATCACTCTCCGGGGGAGGAGGTGATCCTCGGCATCCGTGCCGAGCACGTCCTGTTGCGGGATGCCAAAGACGCTGACGCCGAAAATCTGATCGTCAGCGAAGTGGTGGAGTGGCACCGGCAGCCACTTTGGCAGCGTTTTGTGACGGCGCCGCCGTTGTCTTTGCGCGGTCGTTTTCTTGCCCAGGACCGCAGCGACCCCCCGCGTACGCTGTATCTGCAGCTTCCCGCAGAAAAACTGCTCTTATGGAAGAAAGAGTAAGCCTATAACGATATCTCATTATTATTTGTATTTTGTTTCTCCGACACAAACGAAATTTCTGGACTATAGTAAAAAGGTAGATCGTTTTTTCCGATGAAAACGGAGGAGTGTAACGAATGAAACCGCATATCGTTGTGTTGGGAGGTAACTTTGCTGGTCTCGGTTCTGCGCAAAAGATCCGGCAATACTGTGGCGACACGGTGCGCATCACCGTACTGGACCGCAAGGATTATCTGCTCTTCGTTCCGAATATTCCGGCGGAAGTCTATGAGGATCGGGACCCGAGCAAGACCTTGTCTATGGATTTACGCAGCACGCTGGCGGAAGATGACATCGATTTCATCCAGGGTGAAGTGAAAGCGCTGGATGTGGATGCCAAACGGGTGGACTTTGTGCCCAATGAACGGCCTGGAGCGGCTAGCGAGTCTCTCCACTACGATTATGTTGTCGTAGCCGTGGGCAATCGTCTGGCCTTTGACAAGATCGAAGGTTTTGCCGAGCATGGTCATACCTGCACCGATTTTTATTATGGCAACAAGTTGCGCCGCTATCTGCATAACGAATACAAGGGCGGACCGGTGGCCATCGGCTCGGCGCGCTTCCATCAGGGGGATGGCACGAAGGACATCAAGCTCTATGGTGGCCATGCCTTCCCCAGTGCCGAAGCCGCTTGCGAGGGCCCACCAGTGGAAACCATGTTGGCAACGGCTACTTGGCTCAAGGAGCATGGCATGGGTGGTCCAGAGAAGGTCACCGTGTTCACTCCTGCAGGCATGATTGCTGAGGACGCCGGCGAGCAGGTGGTTGGCAACTTGCTGAAAATTGCCTCTGGCATGGGTTTTAACTATGTCAACAACGGTAAGGACATCACCCGGATCAGCAAAGATGGTGTGGAATTGGCGAGCGGCCAGAACATCGAGGCGGAACTGAAAATCATCTTTCCCGATTGGGTGCCCCACGACTTCCTCAAAGGCTTGCCGATCTCTGACAGTGAGGGTTTTGTGGTTACCGATACCACCATGCGTAATCCCAAATATCCCAATGTCTTCGCGGCCGGTGATGCGGCAGCGATCACCGTCCCCAAACTGGGCGGAATCGGTCATGCCGAGGGGGAAATCGTCGCCAAGCAAATCGCCAAGGACCTTGGCCGCATGAGTGCTGCGGAAGCCGATAAAGAGCTCGAGCCCGTGGTCTACTGCATTGGTGACATGGGCGCGAATCAGGCGTTCTATATTCGCTCGAACAGTTGGTTTGGCGGTCCCGATCAGGTGTTGAAAATGGGGCATGTCCCCTTCCTGCTAAAGATGCAGTACAAAAATCTCTTCTTCAAGACACGCGGCAAGATGCCGGAGTGGGGTCTCGATGCCTCCAAGCTCCTGGCAGAAAAGGTATTCGCCGCCTGAAGCAAGACGCAGGGGGCTCTTTAGCCCTCTGTCCTGTCCAAACAAAAAAGGAGAGCAGAATGACCACGCAACAGAATATGGCACCCAGTCTCAGTTCAGAGCAATGGGCGGGTCTGGCGCGCTTGGGAGGCATGATCAATGGCGCTGAGTCTTTTCTCGGTAGCCCGGCAAGCAGTGCTGTGCTGGGTATGGCCTTGCGGCTTGGAGAATGGAACGAACGCTATGAACTCGAAGCTTCCATCGAAGAACTGTTGGCCGCCGTATACGCGCTGCGTCGCGCGGGTGTGCTGCAGTGGGTAACGGATAATGCCGAGTTTCTGCGCGACAACGTCGAGTTGATCCGCGGTTTCGTCCCGCAGATTCTAGACGTAGTACGGGACATTCCCTGGGCAACTTTGGCACAGGCCATGCAAATGCTTGGCGAGGTGATGCCCAAGGTGCAGGCATTCCAGGAGTTCCTGCAGACGAGTGCCGGCAATGATCTGGTAGCACAACTCAAGAAGCTGGGAGATCTCTGGGAAGAGACGCGTGCCGATGAGAGCATCATCGCCGCCCTGCGCTTGCTGCGTCAGCTGCAGGAGGACGGCAATCTGCAGCGGGTGGCAGACTTGAGTCGCCAGATTGGCTTGCTGGCGGAGACCATCCCGTTGGAGTCATTGCTCGGACAGCTCATGCAAGAACAGGAGAAAGGCCCCCTGATGACTACCCTTGCCACCTTGCTGCATTCCGGTAAGGCGATGGCCAAGGCCCTGGAAGATGCTGCAGAACACGAAGCTCAGGGAAGCGCTGGCGGGATTTCCGGGCTTTACCACATGTTGAAAGACCCGGATGTACAGCGTGGCATGCGTGTGGTGGCTGTCTTGCCGGTCTATCTGCAGAAGGCCGGTGTACTGCCCAGGAACGCCGCCTAGCCGCGAGAAAGACTGCGGCCATCGCCCAGGAAAATTGCTCCGGGAAGCGCCTGATGATAGGATTGCGCCATTTTATAGCCTAGCTTAAGAGGATGTTTATGGCTCTTGAACGCACCCTTTCCATCATCAAGCCCGATGCCGTCCAGAAAAATGCCATTGGAGCCATTCTCAGTCGTTTCGAAAATGCGGGCTTGCGGGTTGTTGCGGCCCGCATGCTGCAGCTCAGCGCCGAAGACGCTGGTGGATTTTATGCGGTGCACAAGCAACGCCCCTTTTACGGCGAATTGTGCGCCTTTATGAGCAGCGGTCCGGTCCTGGTATCGGTTTTGGAGGGGGAAAATGCCATTGCGAAAAACCGCGACCTGATGGGTGCCACTAATCCCAAGGATGCCGCCCCCGGCACCATTCGCGCGGACTTTGCCGAAAGTATCGACGCCAACGCCGTGCATGGCTCCGACAGTGCCGAGACGGCGGCTTGGGAAATTTCCTACTTCTTCTCACAACGGGAGTTGTGCCCACGCTCATGAGCGTTTCTGCGCCGGTGAAAGCCTCTGATCGCCCCAAACTCCTGGGGCTTGACCGGGCCGGTCTGGAAGCGCTGTTCGTCTCGTGGGGCGAGCCGCGCTTTCGCGCTTCCCAGGTGTTGCAATGGCTGCACGCCCGGCAGGTCAGCGACTTTGCGCAAATGAGCAACGTCAGCAAGGCCTTGCGTGCGCGACTGGAGGAGAGCTGCGAAACCGGGGAACTCGAGGTGCTGCGTGAGCAGCTCGCCGCCGATGGTACGCGCAAATGGTTGCTGGGATTGACCGACGGGAATGCCATTGAAACGGTTTTCATTCCCGAAGAGGAGCGTGGCACCCTGTGCATCTCCTCCCAGGTCGGTTGCTCCCTAGCCTGCAGTTTCTGCGCCACGGGCGCGCAGGGGCTCAGTCGTAATCTGGAAACGCACGAGATCATTGCGCAGATTCGCGTTGCGCGGCACGTCCTTGGTCTTGATGCGATCAGCAACGTCGTCTTCATGGGTATGGGCGAACCGCTCCTCAATCTGAAGCAGGTGCTGCCCGCTATCCGTCTGCTCTTGGATGACTACGGTTACGGTCTCAGCTCGCGGCGGGTGACCGTCAGTACCGCGGGGGTGCTGCCGGGCTTGGCGCAGTTGGGGCGGGAAAGCCCAGTCAACCTGGCAATCAGTCTGCACGCCACCCGCGATGACATTCGCGATGAGCTTGTCCCCATCAATCGCCATTATCCCCTCGCTGAGCTTCTGCTGGCCTGTCGTGCGTATCCTCTCCCGCCACGGCGACGGATCACCTTCGAGTATGTGATGCTGGAAGGTGTCAACGATCAGGATCAGCATGCCCGGGAGCTGGTACGCCTGTTGGCTGGAATCCCGGCTTTGGTGAACCTGATCCCTTTCAATCCTTTCCCGGAATCGCGCTACCGGCGCAGCTCTCCCGCCCGCATCGATGCCTTTCGTGAGATCATTCTGCGTGCCGGCCTGATGACCGTCACGCGCAAGACGCGCGGTGACGACATCGCTGCCGCTTGCGGCCAGCTTGCCGGGCAAGTCCAGCAAGGGCGGCGTAGCGTTCCTCTTCAGGTGCTCAATTGACCCATGCAACGACGTGATTCTACTCGTATCCGCACGCTCCTGTTAGCGGGTATGGTTCTTTCGGCCAGTGCCTGTGCCCTGTTTTCCGGTCACGAAAAGCTCACTCCCGCAGAGGAGGCAGCGGCGGCGGCACGCAATGCACCACCGAATCCCGCCGCCTCGCTCCGCTCGGGGCCACCAGATCAGGTGGCCATTTACACTTCTCTCGGGACTGCATATCTTCAGGGTGGGCATCCCCGCGCGGCGGTGCGGGAGCTGAAACAGGCCATCAGCCTGCCAGGCAAGCACGGTGATGCTTATAACGTCTTGGGTCTGGCCTATCAGGCGCTGGGCGAGGCAGCGCTGGCTGAAAGCGCGTTCCAGAGCGCCCTGAGTGACGAGCCCAACAACCCAGAATTTTTGAATAATTATGGTGCGTTCCTCCTGGAACAGGGTAAATTCTCTGCTGCGGTACAACAGCTCAGCAAGGCCACCAAAGATCCTTTATACAATACGCCGGAGTATGCCTGGACCAATCTCGCGGCGGCCTACCGCGGGTTGAAGCAAGACAACTCGGCCATTGTTGCCTTGCAGAAGGCGCTCTATTTCAAGCCTGGCTACCCCCCCGCCTTGTTGCTATGGGCAGAAATGGAATACCAGGACAAAAATTTCCCGGCCGCTTATGGGCATCTGCAGGGGGTGCTGGCGCAGGAACCGAACAATGCTCAGGCACTGCTCCTCGCAGGCCGGATCGCCTGGCAACAAGGGCAGCCGGCTCAGGCGCGTTCCCTGTGGGAGCGTTGTGTCAATGCCAACCCCTATTCTGCAGCAGGGAAAGCAGCGCAATCGCTACTCTTGCAGCATGGTGCCGGCAGCAATGGGTGAAGAATTTGTCGAACTCTTGGCGCAACTGCGGTCGGCCCGAGTCGCGCGCGGCTGGGATCTGGCGCAGGCCGCACAGAAACTGCACATCACCAGCACCCAGATCACGGCACTGGAGGAGGGACGCTTCGACGAATTGCCGGGCGCCGCATTTGCCCGCGGGTATCTGCGCAACTACGCACGTCTTCTCGATCTCGACGTAGAGCGCGTGCTGGCCGCCTATGACCGTTATCAAGGCAGTTCTGGCCTAGAGGCAAGCAAGGTGGTGCTGCCGCGCAGCGAACTCCCGCTTCTCGACTATAGCGGCAAGATGCTGTTTTTTTCCCTTCTGCTTGCCGCTGCCCTGATTCTTCTTGGGTGGTGGCTCTGGGGCAGAGGTGGATCGACCTCCTCCCCGGCGCCGGTTGCGACTGCGGCCAGTGTATCGGCTGTCCAGCACAGTGCCGCACAAGTGGTCATGTCAACCCCAGCGGAACCGGCAGCACTTACCGGCTCGGCCTTCTCACCGGCAGCAACCGCTGCGACAACGTCGGTAACGGCAAGCACACTGTCTTCCCAGGTGGGCGCTTTGGCCTTTCATTTTACCGGAGATTGTTGGGTACAGGTGCGCGATGCCAGTGGCAACATTGTACTTTCCACCCTCGGCAGGGCAGGACAGGACGTTTCGGTAACGCAAGGGCAGCCGCCGTATCGTATACTGGTAGGTAAGGCAAGTGCCGTGCAAATTACCTATGCGGGGAAACCCATCACCCTTCCGGCCAATGCCCTGAATGTGGCGCGGATGCAGGTGGGTATGGCTCCGGTCACGGCCACGTCAAACTCGGCAAAACTTGCCCCAATCCCTCTGGCCGCGGCACAATCGCAGCAGTCTTCTCGTCCCTCCGCCACCACTGCCTCTTCTTCTGACGCAGCGGTGGCAAGCGACATATCTACTTTCAGCGAGGTAGCGCATGCAACATCAGTCACCCATTCAGCGTCGTAAAAGCCGGCAGATCCATGTAGGCAAGGTCGCCATTGGGGGCGACGCGCCGATCTCCGTGCAAAGCATGACCAACACCGAAACCCGCGACGTGGCTGCCACGGTCGCGCAGATTCAGCGGCTCGAGGCAGTGGGTGCCGACATCGTTCGCGTATCCGTGCCCAGTATGGAGGCAGCCGAGGCATTCAAGGCCATTCGCACGCAGGTCGAAGTCCCGCTGGTTGCCGACATCCATTTTGATCATCGCATTGCCTTGCAGGTAATGACGGATGGAGTGGACGGTCTGCGCATCAATCCCGGCAATATCGGTTCGATCGATAAGGCGCGGCTGGTCGTGGAGATGGCGAAAGACAAAGGCATTCCCATCCGCATTGGGGTAAATGCCGGCAGCCTCGAAAAAGACCTCCAGGAAAAATATGGCGAGCCAACGCCAGAAGCATTGGTGGAGTCCGCTTTGCGGCACGTTGCCATCCTCGACGAGCTTAATTTTCATGACGTCAAGATCAGCGTCAAGGCCTCGGACGTCTTTCTAGCCGTGGATGCCTATCGTCTGCTTGCGCAGAAGGTGGATTACCCGTTGCATCTGGGGATCACTGAGGCAGGTGGCCTGCGTTCCGGGACCGTAAAATCTGCCATCGGTCTGGGTCTACTTCTCAACGAAGGTATTGGAGACACCATCCGCGTATCCCTGGCGGCGGACCCGGTCGAGGAGATTCGCGTCGGCTTTGATATCCTCAAGAGTCTGCACCTGCGCCAAAAGGGGATCAATCTGATCGCCTGTCCGTCCTGTTCCCGACAGGAGTTTGACGTCATCAAAACCATCAATGCCCTGGAAAGGCGCCTGGAGGATATTCTCGAACCCATGGACGTGTCGGTGATCGGCTGTGTGGTCAATGGCATCGGTGAGGCCAAGGAGCGGATATCGGACTGACCGGCGGAGACAAACGCAGCATCCTCTATTACCGCGGCAAGCAGGTGGACCGGATCGAGAATCAGGATATCGTCGACGTCCTCGAGAAACGGATTCGCGCCGAAGTGGCAGAGCGTCGCGCCGCCCGTAACGAAGTCTGAGGACGATTCTCCTTGGCAAAAACCACCCTTACCGCCGTGCGGGGGATGAATGACATCCTGCCGCCGGAAAGCAGCGCTTGGCAACAACTCGAGCAATCTTTCCGCAGTGTGTTGGCGCAATATGGCTGTGCAGAGATCCGCGTGCCCATCGTCGAGAAAACCGCACTCTTTGCCCGTGCCATCGGTGATGTCACCGATATCGTGCAGAAAGAAATGTACACCTTTGCCGACCGCAATGGGGACTTCCTGACCCTGCGTCCCGAGGGCACCGCTGGTGTGGCGCGCGCGCTGATCGAGCATGGCGCCCTGCGCGGACAGACGCCCAGGCTTTACTATATGGGGCCGATGTTTCGCCATGAACGTCCACAGCGTGGCCGCTATCGCCAATTTCATCAGCTCGGAGTCGAGTTTTTTGGCATTGCTGGTGCCAGCGCAGACGCCGAGATCATTGCCCTGTCGGCGCGACTACTGGCCAGCGCCGGAATTCCTGCGCAGCTACAGCTCAATTCCCTAGGCACGCCCGAGTCGCGCGCCGGTTACCGCGAAATTCTTCTTGCTTACCTGCGTCCTCACGCGCAAGAACTCTGCAGCGATTGTCAGGAGCGGCTGGAGCGTAACCCCCTGCGCGTGCTCGACTGCAAGATTGAGTCCTGTCAGAAGGTCGCCTGTGATGCCCCGCAGCTGCTGCAGCATCTCGATCCGGAGTCGGCCGCACACTTCGTAGTTCTGCAGGAACTGCTGCAGGCCATGGGTATTGCTTATACGGTCAACCCGCGCCTAGTGCGTGGTCTCGACTATTACCATCGGACCGTATTCGAATGGGTAGCAGACGGGTTGGGTTCGCAGGGTACGGTCCTTGCCGGTGGTCGCTACGATGGTCTGGTGGCGCAACTGGGCGGTCCGGAAACACCGGCTATCGGTTTTGCCTTGGGTATGGAGCGGATTCTCGCGCTGCGGTCGCTGACGCAAGCGGGCAAATCCGCGACGGGTCCCGCACTTTTTCTAGGTGCCCTGGATGAGCCCGCATTGTCAGCCGTCTTCCAGCGCGCCGAGGAGTTGCGCGGCCAGGGGTACAGTGTCGTGGTAGCCGGGCCGGGCTCGGTGAAATCCTTGCTAAAACAGGCGCAGCGCAGCGCGGCGCGCTACCAGGTATTGCTGGGCGGTAGCGACCTGACGGGCGGCGACATTTTCCTCAAGGAACAAGAGGGGCAGGGCGAGTGGCGCGGCCCCTGGGCAGAACTGCCGCGCGCTTTGGCAACCCTCGGCGTTGATTTCCCCTAGCTCCCCCTCCATACTACGTGGCGAACGCCACAGGCAAAAACTTCATGACTGGCCCTGACTTTACTGAATTCCTCCAACGTCATCGCAAGCTGTTGATCGTCGTCTTCGTGCTGATCATCGCCGGGGTGCTGGCGTTTTTTGCCTACGACAAATACCAGCGGCATCAAGTCGAACGCGCAGCGGTCCTGTACAGCGAGCTGAGTGATAGCTTGGCAAGCGGCAACGACGCCACGGCCCGCGCCAGCGCCGAAACCCTGATCCATGATTATTCGGCTACCCCCTACGCCAGCATGGCGAGGTTCTATCTGGCCCGGTTGGACATCGATGCCAAGCAGGATAACAAGGCAGAAGAGCAGTTTCTGCAGCTGACCCGACAATCTGACCTGCCAAAGGGGATGCAGGGGCTGGCGCGTAGCGCGCTGGCGCGATTGTATGTGGATAACGGAAAAAATCAGCAAGCACTGGAGTTATTGCAGAAGCCCGATGGCGCCTTTGCAGCGGTGGATTGGGAGTTGCGCGGCGATGCGGAAGCGAAACTGCGGCACTATGACCGTGCTCGCGACGACTACGAAAAAGCCGTCGCACACCTGCCCGCAAGTGACCCCTATGTGGTATACCTTCAAATGAAAATGGCAAATTTGGGAGTTTCTTGATGAGCTATGCTACGGCAGGCGGCATGCGTACTGGACTGCGTGCCATCGCTATGCTCGGAACGATCTTCACGCTGGGTGGTTGTGGTGTCTGGAATTGGGCCTTTGGCCCTTCCGCGCCGGCGCCCAAGCCAATGGCGGCCATGCATCAAGAAAAGGTCACCGTCGGCTTTGCCACCGACTGGCAGGCGCGTCTCTATGGCAACTGGCGCCTGGACCCCTATAACGCCACGCAGATTTGCGTGACGGACCGCGCAATTTATCTCAGCGACGACGCTGGTGATCTGCTCGCTCTCTCCCGTAGCGGGCGTTTGCGCTGGGTGTCCCGTCTGAACGGTAAGAGTCCGCGTGGCCCCACAGTTGCTGATGGTGTGGTATACGTGGGCACCGATCGCGGCACGCTCTATGCGGTCTCCGCTGCACAGGGCAAGAAACTTTGGGATGTGCAGCTGGGCGCAGAGCCAACCAGCCCCATTACCGTGGCCAATCAGCGCCTCTTCTTGCAGTTGTCGAATGGGCATTTGCTGGCCCTGGATACCCACAATGGCTCGGTGGACTGGACCTTCTCCCTTCCACAACCGTCCTTGCTGCTGCGGCGAAGCAGCGGCATCGTTGTTTCCGGCCAGACTCTGTATACCGGTTTTGCCGACGGTAAACTGCTTGCCCTCAACGCCGACGATGGCGCCGAGCTCTGGCGCGCTACCATTGCCATCCCCCATGGCAACAACGAACTCGCGCGCATGGTGGACGTCGCCGCAACTCCGCTGCTGGATGGCAATCGCGTCATTGCCGCCGCCTATCAGGGGAATATAGCAGCCTTTAGCAAGGATAGTGGGGAGCAAGACTGGACTCGCCCAATGTCAACGATCCTCACCCCGATTTTGCACGATGGCAGGCTCTTTGTCGCTGGCAGCGATGGCCAGATCTACGCCATGGATCCCGCCAGCGGTACCGTGGAGTGGCGCAATACGCGTTTCAAGGGCCAGTCGTTGAGCGGTATGACCCTCTGTGATGGCAAACTGTTGCTCAGCAATTATGCCGGTCAGGTGATCACCATCGACCCGCAAACCGGCCATCGTACGGGGCAGGAAACCGTCTCCAGCAGTGGGATCCAAACCGCGCCGGTTTGTGTTGGCAAAAATCGTTTTCTCGTATTGAGTGGCGTCGGAACCCTCTATCAGCTGCAATTTGCGAAGCCGTAGTTGCCATGGCGGCAATACTCGCACTCGTTGGTCGCCCCAATGTGGGTAAGTCCACTCTATTCAACCGGCTGACCCGTACTCGGGAGGCGCTGGTCGCAGACATGCCCGGTTTTACCCGTGATCGCCACTATGGGACGGCACGGCACCAAGAGCGGGATTATCTGCTTATCGATACTGGTGGTTTCGAGCCGGAGGAACGCGAGGGACTGGTCGCTGCCATGGCTCTCCAGACGCGGCAAGCCATTACCGAGGCCGATGTCCTCCTGTTCCTAGTCGATGCCAAAGAGGGGCTGGCTGGCCAGGACGAAGAAATCGCCCGGGAATTGCGGCGCAGCGGTAAGCCGGTACTACTGCTGGTCAACAAAATGGATGCGCGGCATGCAGTGGCAGAGTTGCCGGAATTCCATCGCCTCGGACTGGGAACACCCATCACCCTCTCCGCTGCCCATGGTCACGGGATGGAACAGCTATGGGCCGCCATTTCAGCCCTGCTAGCCGAGGCACCGACTGGAGCCGAAACGTCGAGTGAACTGGAGGATGGCCCAGCCATTGCGGTGCTGGGACGTCCGAATGTCGGAAAATCCACCCTGGTCAACGCCATGTTGGGGGAAAAAAGGGTCATCGTTTTTGATCAGCCGGGGACCACTCGCGACAGCATCCGCATTCCCTATGAACGTGCGGGACGGCGCTACGTAATGATCGACACTGCTGGAGTGCGACGGCGTGCGCGGGTAGGAGAGGGGCTGGAGAAGCTGACCGTGCTGAAGACGCTCGCAGCCCTGCGTGAGGCGGACGTAGTGCTGATGGTCATGGACGCGCATGCCGGTGTCAGTGATCAGGATGCGCATCTGGTGGGTGTCGCGGTAGAACTCGGCCGCCCGATCGTTCTGGTACTGAATAAATGGGATGGTTTGGAATCCCGCGCGCGAGAGCGCATCAAGGACGAGCTGGAACGACGGCTGGCCTTTCTCCGCTACGCGCCGTTTCACACTATTTCTGCCCTGCATGGTAGTGGAGTCGGAGAGTTGTACCGCAGCATCGACAAACTATGGCAAAACAGTCAGCGACATTTTTCCACTGGCGAACTCAACCGCCTGCTGGAGGATATCGTCAGCGGCCATCAGCCGCCGCTGGTCGCGGGTCGACGGATCAAACTGCGCTATTGCCACCAGGGTGGTACCCAGCCAATCACTCTGGTCTTTCACGGCAATCAGCTCGACCGCTTGCCCGGGGCTTACAAGCGCTATCTGGAGACGGCGTTTCGCACGGCGCTGAAGCTTGATGGGGTCCCCCTCCGTCTGCTCTTTCGTCAGGGGGAGAATCCCTATGCCAGTCGTGGAGCACGTGCATGAACCTCTCATCATCCTATCGTTGGTGGCTACCCGCCGGGATTCTCTACGCCGCCTTCTTGTTGCAACACTTTTTCAGCATCCTGCAACTGCCGGCGTGGCATTGGGGGTTGGCAATCGCCTATGCCTTGTGGGCCGCCCTGGCCCTGGGCGCCATTGCCCGCAGCTGGCCGAAACTCACGCCCTACGGCTGGCGACCGCTGGTGATTTTTCTGGGCGCGATTCTCTCGGCGATCGACATATTCACCGGGCCAGGGCCGGCCTCGGCGCAACGCATAGACACGTGGATGACAGCGCTGATCGGGATCGCCATCGTTTCGATTCTGGCGCGCTTCACGCCGCGAAAGTGGAGCAAGCTCTGGTTTGGGCAGGAGGTGCAACCTGGATCTCGTCCTTATTCGTCACGCTGAAGCCGAAGAGCATAGTGCCGACGGCAGCGATGCCGGGCGCCGCTTGACTGCACGCGGCGAAGCGCAGGCTGCTGCTGTTGCTGGGGCTCTGCACCATTTCCACCTGCAAGACGCGGAAATCTGGTACAGCCCTAAAGTGCGTACACGGCAGACCGCAGCGGCGCTGCAGGCAGAGTTGCAGGCATCGGTGTATCGCCCCGAAGAGGCACTCATCTCGGGTGACCTTGCCCGTTTGCGCTTTGCTTGGGAAGAATGCCTGGCAGAGCAGGTGATTCTCGTAGGACACCAGCCCTTGCTCGGCGACTGGATTGCGCAACTGGCGGGCATCCACTTGCCGATAGGTAAAGCCAGCGTGACGTTTTTGCACGAAAAGACTTCCGGCGGGCGATTTCACTTTCTCGGGCACTTTCGTCCAGAGCTTTTCGCAGCTGCAAACCCTTCTGAAAAAAATCCGTGAGCGTGCTAAGGTGTCTAAACGGGAGCAACTGATTCGCGCCCGTGTTCCATCATCTATCGTACCCTCGAAAGGAGATGACTTATGTCGGAAAGTGAAGCCCCAGATCTCGTGATTATCCTCATTACCGGGCCAGAGAATCCAAAGCGCTTGCCTTCGGCCTTTTTTCTGGCAGCGACTGCCGCTGCGGGTGAACAAAAGGTGGTGATGTACTTCACCGGCCCAGCGACCGAGCTTCTCGCCAAGGGGAAGGCCGAGTCGATTTTCCCCATGCCCGGCGGCAAGAGTGTTGCCGACTTCATGAAGCTCGCGGAAGACAACGATGTGCGGATCATTGGCTGTCTGCAGTCTTTGGAGTTGAACGGAATGACCAAGGATGACTTGGCAAAAGAGATCCCACTGTTGAATCCCAGCTCTGCTCTGCCCACCCTGGGCGCTGCCGGCCGCGTTCTGACCTGGTAAATTGCAGTGCCCGCGAATCGCGGGCACACCTGCATCCATTCGGGAACTGTCTATGTGGTTACGGACAGGATCAGGACGGAGCGAGCATGGCGGCTTTCCGAATCGTAGAAAAATCGCAAACGATATCGTATCCGCGCGGGGCGCACGTCTTGCACTTGGTGCTCGTTCTACTTTTCAACTTTGCGTTGCTCGACTCGATTCTTGCTTTCTAGTTTCAACATTTTTCCCCGTTTCCGTGGCATATCCTGGCGATGCATATTGCAGGACAGCCGTTGCTGCGCAAGGGTGGCTACCCGTTGCGTTTGCTGGTCCCCAGATGTATGGCTAAAAAATCGTCAACTGGCTGAATCGTGTTGATTTGAGTGCCGAGAGACCCGAGGGCACCTGGGAGCGGGATGGGTATCAGAGTAACGCCTATATCAAGAAAGACTTCAGTTGGCGCGATATCCTCTAGCATCACGCGAAGTCGAGTGTCACAAAAGTGTCATAAAAAGTTCATGATAGTGTCATGAACTTTCGGTATGATTGGCAGCGCATAGGGATTTCTGATTGTGAAGTCTCCTACTATGCTGCAGTGACTTTGATAACGCCATCTTCGGAGGTTTTATGTTGCCAGGTTTCAAGAAGACCGTCGCTCACGCCATGAAGGGCGCCGTTGTTGCGTCCCTCCTCGGCCTTGCTGCCACCGCCGCTACGCCCGCTGTTGCGGCTCCGCAGGTTAGCCTGCTGGAGACCGGTTCCACCCTGTTGTACCCCCTATTCAACCTGTGGGTGCCGGAGTACACCAAGATGCATCCCAACGTGAAGATCACCACCCAGGGTACCGGTAGCGGCACGGGTATTGCCCAGTCCATCTCTGGCGTGGCCCAGATCGGTGCGTCCGATGCCTACATGTCGGATGCCCAGGTGAAGATGCATCCGATGTTGAACATCCCCCTGGCCATCTCCATCCAGATGATCAACTACAATCTGCCGGGTCTGAACAAGAAGCACATCAAGCTCTCCGGGCCGGTGCTGGCGGGCATCTATTCCGGCAAGATCACCAACTGGGATGATCCTGAGATCGCCAAGATGAATCCCGGCATCAAGCTGCCCAATCACAAGATCATCCCGATCCATCGTACCGATGGTTCCGGTGACACCTTCATCTTCACCACCTACCTCTCCGACACCGATGCCACCTGGGCCAAGAGCGTTGGCTACAGCACCACGGTGAGCTGGCCGACCGTACAGGGCGGAATCGGCGCCGTCGGCAACCCCGGAATGGTCGAAGCCCTGAAGTCCACCCCCTATGGTGTGGCCTACATCGGCATCAGCTGGAAGGAGCCGGTAGAGAAGGCGGGTCTGGGTATCGCCATGCTGAAGAATCGTGACGGTAACTTTGTGTTGCCCACCGTGGAGAACGCGAAGGCGGCCGCCGGCGAAATGGTCAGCAAGACCCCGGCCGATGAGCGGATCAGCCTGGTCTATGCCCCGGGCAAGAACTCCTATCCGATCATCAACTATGAATATGCCATCGTGAAGAAGCAGCAGCCGAATCCAGAAACCGCTGCGGCCCTGAAGGATTTCCTCAACTGGGCGCTCGATCCCAAGGGTGGCAACGCCTTGCACTTCATGGAAAAGGTACACTTCGTACCGCTACCGGAGAGTGCTGTGGAGTTGTCCCGCAAGCAGGTTGCCGAGATTCAGTAAATTTTCGGCCCGGGAGCCTGGGTCTGCGACCCGGGCTCTCCACAGAATAAACGACGCGGCCCTTTTGTCGGAAGTGCCGCGCGTTTATTATGAGACCTGCTCCACCGGAGGGTGAACATGAAGGTTTCCGTTTTTCGCTTTGGATTAGTAGGCACGGCCAGCTTTCTGCCGTTATCACTCATCCTTCTCGTGGTTTTTCTGACGGCCTATTCCTGGCCTGCGATTCACTACAATGGCCTGCAATTTTTGTGGACTAACGATTGGAATCTCGGCAATCTCTATGGCAATCCGGTCATGATCCACGGCCAACAAGTCATGCCGGGTGCACGCTACGGAATCTGGTTTCTTGTTGTTGGCACCTTGGCTAGCTCCTTCCTTGCCCTTCTGTTTGCACTTCCGATTGCGGTGGGTGCCGCCTATTTTCTCGTTGAGATGATGCCCAAGTGGCTTTCCGGACCGCTCGCACTGCTGGTCGATTTGTTGGCGGCCATCCCCAGTGTGGTTTTCGGACTGTGGGGATATGTGTTGCTGATTCCCCTTTTGGGTCAGACGGTATTTCCATGGATGACCCAGCACATTGGGTTTATTCCTTATCTGGGTGGCAGCCCGGGCAGCGGCTATGGCTTGTTGACCACCGCCATCGTCCTGGCGTTCATGATCGTGCCGCTGATCTCGGCGACGATGCGTGAAGGTATCAGCGCCATCGAACCATCTCTCAAGGAAGCGGGCCTGGGTCTCGGGCTGAATCGTCTGGAGGTGCTGTGGAATATCATCCTGCCCAAGCTCAAGACGACCCTGGTCGGCGTCTCCATTCTGGCCCTGGGACGTGCCCTCGGCGAAACCATGGCCGTTGTCATGGTCAGTGGTAATGCCCTCAACTATCTGCCAAATAACATCTACACCCCGATATCCACCATGGCAGCGTTTATCGTCTCGCAGTTGGAGAGTGCCCTGCAGGATCCCACCAACATGGCGGTGGAAGCCTTGGCGGAGATCGCTCTGGTGCTTCTCCTGCTTACCGTGATTGTAAATATCATTGCCCGTATGATCCTCTGGGGAGCGAAGGTGCGCTCATGAGTACATCCAATCTCACGACGTCCATGACCGCCAGCGTCGGTTCTACCCGCCGGCAAATCCGCGTTTCCTGGAAACGTCATCTCTTTCGTACCCTCGGCACCGCCTTTGTCTGGTTCAGTTTCGTCATCGTTGCCGTTGCTTTCCTGTCCATCATATTGGATGTATTCCTCAAGGCATTGCCCGGATTGAAGCTTAGTCTTCTGACCGAGGTGAGCACGGGGATGGGCGGTGGCCTGAAAAATGCCATCGAAGGTACCCTCGTTCTTTCTCTCGGTTCCCTGCTGATCTCGGCGCCCATCGGCATTGCGGCGGGTATCTACCTGAGCGAGTTCGGTAGCGGCTTCGCCGGCAAATCCCTGCGTTTTCTGTCCGATGTTCTGGTGGGCGTTCCATCCATTGTGTTGGGTTACGTGGGGTATATCACCATGGTGATCTATCTCGGTTGGCAGTTTTCCGTGGCGGCCGGCATCATTACCCTGAGTGTCATGCTGTTACCGTATATTGCCCGTACCACCGAGATGGCGCTGAGCAATATCCCGCAAGCCGTGCGAGAGGCGGGCTTTGGTATTGGCGCGGGCGAAGGCACGGTGATATTACAGATTCTTCTGCCCGGAGCCATGCCAGCGGTCATGACGGGGTTGTTTTACGCCTTGGCCCTCTCGATGGGGGAGACGGCGCCGCTGATCTATACCGCAGGATGGTCCAATTACATGTGGAATGGGCAGTTGACCAACCAGCCGATTGGGTACTTGACCTACGTCATCTGGACTTTTATCAACGAGCCTTTTGAAGAGGCCCACATCCTCGCCTTTGCGGCAGCGTTTTTGATTACCATGGTGGTACTGGGACTGATATTGCTCGGGCGTTGGCTGATGGTGCAGCAGTTGCGTAAGCGTGGCGCTTACCAATAAAAGCTAGTTCGTCAGTTAGTTCAAGGAAGGGTAAACCCCGCCGCGCGCAACATGGCTGACAAGCGAATGAGGGGAAGGCCAATGATGGCATTGGGGTCTTCTCCCTCCATGCGCTCGATCAGACAAATACCTAGTCCTTCGGAGCGCAGGCTCCCAGCGCAATCGAATGGTTGCTCTTTCTCGATGTAGCGGACAATCTCGTCTTCGCCAAATTTGCGCATCAACACGTGGTAGGGAATCAATTCGGTCTGCGCGTCACCGGACGGACCCAGCAGACAGAGACCATTCAACAGCTCTACTTTTTTTCCCTGCATCATCTGTAACTGGGCAAAGGCCTGTTCGGCAGAACCCGACTTGCCCAACAGGGCGCCGTCGCAACGTACCAGCTGGTCAGCGCCAATGACCCAGGCTTCCGGGTGTTGCTGCCAGACCACGCGGGCCTTTTCATGGGCGAGGCGTTGTACGAGTGCCTCCGGTGCTTCCTCAGTCTTGCGGCTCTCATCAATCGCCGGCGACTGCCAGGTAAAGGGGATGCCCAGGCGGGCGAGCAATTCCCGTCGGTAGGGACTGGAAGAGGCTAGGATAAGCTGCATATCAGCCGGTATTACGCTGCCCGGCGGCAATCGCGTTGATGCTGCGCAGCAAGGGGTCGAGCCAGGTTTCGCGGAACTCGGGAGGGGTATCCTCGTTGCGGTACCGCCGGAGCAGGGCAAGCTGGATATGGTTCAGTGGCTCCATGTAGACGTTGCGGCGCTGCAGGGAGAAGGCCAGTACCGGGTTTTCTTCGAGCAACTCTTGCTTCTCCTGGATGAGTAGGGTCTCCTGCATACTAACCATAAATTCTGCATGGATTTTCGCAAAGATCTGCTGCGCGCACTTCTGATCGCGAGGTAGCGTCGCATATTCCGCGGCAAGTGTCATATCCGCTTTTGCCATCGCCATGGTGATATTGCCCAGCAAGGAATGAAAAAATGGCCAGCGCTGGTACATTTTTCGCAGAAGCTCCAGACGTTCGGGGTCTTCGCCACGCCAGCTGCGAATGGCCGAGCCCAGTCCAAACCAGGCCGGCAAAACATGCCGCGACTGTGCCCAGGCAAAGACCCAGGGAATCGCGCGGATCGAGTTCATCGAGCGGTCGCCACGCTGACGATGCGAGGGACGGGAACCGATGTTCATATGGGCGATCTCGTTCAGCGGAGTGGCTTCGTAGAAGTAATCCATAAAGCCCGGAGTTTGTTGAATCAGTTCGCGGTAGACAGCTTCGCCGGCCTTAGTGAGTTCAGCCATGACTTTGAGGAAGCTGGGATCATCGGTTGGCACCGCCTGTATCAAACCAAAGCTGGCGCGCATCAATCCGGTCACGCCGACGGTTAGCTCATATACTGCGGTTTCCAGGTTGGCATATTTGAACGAAAGCACCTCTCCCTGCTCGGTAATCTTGATCTGCCCGCGGACGGTATTGGCCGGCTGCGCCAGAATGGCTTCGTGGGTAGGTCCACCGCCGCGGCCGACGCTCCCGCCGCGGCCGTGAAAGACCCGGATATGAATGCGCCGGCGATCTGCCAGCGCGCTCAGTTCGAGCTGTGCTTGGTATAACGACCAGCTTGAGGAGAGAATGCCGCCATCCTTGCAGGAGTCCGAGTATCCCAGCATGACTTCCTGCACATTTTCCTGGCTGCGCAGGATCTCGGCATACTCCGGATTGTCGAGTAACCTTCCCATTACGGCTTCCATGCGTTCGAGATCGTGGATGGTCTCAAACAGCGGAGTGACTGCGATCTCGCTATACAAGCCTTGGCGTGACCAGCCGGCAAGGCCAAATTCTTTTGCTAAGACCAGGACTTCCAGAATATGGCTGGCCTCGTGGGTCATCGATACCACGTAATTCCCAAACGCGCGTTCTCCGACCTCCCGGCGCAACTGGCCGATACACTTGAACATCGCGCAGGTCTCCAGCGCTATTGGAGAGATTTGGTCGGGCACGCCTTCGACCAGTCTACCGGGCTTGCGCAGGGCATCACTCAACACAGCAAGTTTCTGTTCTTCCTCCATCTCGGCATAACCCTGAAACTCCGCTATCCCTGCAAAGAGTTCCGTGAGGGTGCGGGTATGTACGGTCGACTCTTGCCGAATATCCAGCGACGCCAGGTGGAATCCGAAGGTTTCTACCAGCCAAACGAGGTCCTGCACCGTATGATTGGCGATGTATTCATCACCGTGGCCGCGCAGAGAGTCACGAACCAATATCAGATCGGCGAGAAAGTCCTGGTCACTGATGTACGCCGGAGTATCCGCCGCAAAGCCGCTGCCACTTTGACCATTTTCGAGCTGGTGCAGACGCAGATCAAGCCGGGTCATCATGTAGCGCAACTTCCGCCGGTATGGCTCGCTGGGAAAGCGTTGATTCACCCATTCCGCAAGCTCTGGAAAGTCGTCGGCGTCCTTCTCCAGGGAGGCGAGGAGGATCGGCGAAATGTTGCAAAAGCGCGCCGAGTGCCCTAATAGTGGATAGAGTTCGGAGAGACGCCGCTGGTACTCGCGGAGGACCTCGATACTCTGCGTGCGCAGGGTCCAGCCGGTGATGGCCGCGGTCACGTTGGGGTTGCCATCGCGATCCCCGCCGATCCAGGAGCCGAAGCGAATGAAAGCGGGAATATCGACCTGCCGATCGCCGTACACCCGGCGCGCTGCACGCCGGGCGGCGTGATAGGTCATCGGTACTGCCTGAAAGAGACTGTCGCGAAAATAGAAGAGGCCATTTTCGACTTCGTCCTGCACCTGCGGTTGGTTAGTCCGCACCTCCTCCGTCTCCCAGAGGATCTGAATCTGCGCTTGCAGTTGACGCAGTACGTCACCTTCTTCCTCTTCGGTCAAGGTCGGGTCATCCAGGGCCTTGCTGGTGAGGAAGATCCGTCGCAGAGCATGCAGTACGGTGCGGCGCTTGGACTCGGTAGGATGCGCCGTAAAAACCGGCAGGTAGCGCAGCTGGCCCAGCAGAAACTGCAGCTGTCCGGCATTTATGCCGGCCTCCTGCAAACGCCGGAAGGTATCTTCAAAGGAGCCAACCCAAAGCCCGCCGCCGCGCTGCAACAAGCGACGCCGCTGTACATGCTGGAACTCCTCCTCGGCGATGTTGACCAAACTGAAGTACGTGTTGAATGCACGGATGACAAGTACGAGGTCATCCTGGGGCAGGGCATCGATGAAACGGGCAAGGCGCTGACGAAGCTTGGCATCTTCCCGGCGATGCAGGCGGATGTAGCCCTGGCGAAGCTGCTCTACGGCGCTGAATACCCGCTCGCCGGCCTGCTCGCGCAACACCTCTCCCAGAATGTTTCCCAAGCGTTTTACGCGAGCACGCAACGCGCGGTCGCTGGTTAGTTTTTTGGCGTCCACAAACTCTCCCCGGTACGGAATGTTGGCATGGGTGGTAATGCAGAGAACTTATCGGCAATCCGGCAAAAGGTCAAAGACCCGTCCTGACGAAGTCTACGCGACGGGGGTGTTGGCATGCTGTCAGCACGGTCTCTTCCCCATAGCGCACCGACATCTTTTGAGTTAGGCTAAGGACACTAGCCGATGGCACAATTTGCGTAAAAAAGGAGACAATAGTGGCCAGTCAACAAAAAGGGCAAATTTTGCAAGACCCTTTCCTCAATCTGTTGCGTAAGGAGCACGTTCCGGTAGCCATCTATCTGGTCAACGGCATCAAGTTGCAGGGCTTTGTCGAATCCTTCGACCAGTTCGTTGTGCTGTTGCGCAACAATGTCAGCCAGATGATCTATAAGCACGCGATTTCCACGGTGGTCCCCAGTCGCGACGTGCGCTTGCCACTGCCGGAAGTGGAAGGCGAAGCGACTGCCGGAGATGAGGCCGCAGACTGAGTCAGAGCCCAGGGATTCAGCGGTCGCATCGGGACCGCTGCTTACTGATTCACCTTTCTACGCCCGGGGGTCCGGCGGACGATGGTGGAGCGGAGTTTCAGCAGTTGGCGGCAGACACTGGTGCCGAAATACTGGGCCTGTGGACGGTGTCGCGCGCGCGCCTGGATCCCGCCACTTGTGTTGGAAGTGGCAAAGTTCAGGAAATTGCCGATTTTGTGCGTGCCAACGCGGTCGATCTGATTCTTTTTGACCGTCCGCTGAGTCCGATTCAGGAACGGAACCTGGAGCGCGCCTGTGCTGCGCGGGTCATCGACCGGGTGGGACTCATCCTCGACATTTTTGCCCGGCGTGCGCGTACGCACGAGGGACAACTGCAGGTCGAACTGGCACAACTGGATCACTTGCGCACCCGGCTTGTGCGTGGCTGGACCCACCTCGAGCGGCAGCGGGGTGGCATCGGCCTGCGCGGACCTGGCGAAACGCAGCTGGAAACAGATCGCCGCTTGATTGGTGTGCGGATTCGCATCTTGCGCGAGCGGTTGGCACGGGTCGCTGCCCAGCGAGCCACGCAGCGACGCGCTCGGCTGCGTGCACCTGCGCCCACGGTTGCCTTGGTTGGCTATACCAACGCTGGAAAATCTTCGCTTTTCAATGTGCTGACGGCAAATGATCAGTATGCCGCCGATCAGCTCTTTGCCACACTGGATCCTGCTATTCGTCGCCTCTCCGGCAATGGACCGACTAGCTTGCTGGCTGATACCGTGGGATTTCTGCGCGATCTGCCGACGGAGTTGATCGCCGCTTTTCGCGCTACCCTGGAAGAGGTGGGGCAGGCCCAATTGCTGCTGCACGTCATTGACGCAGCGGCGCCCGATCGCGATGCGCAAATTCTTGCGGTGGAAAACGCTCTTGTCGAGATTGGCGCGGCCGGCGTGCCGCGTCTACGCGTATTCAACAAGATCGATCTGTTGGGTGAGGAGGCGCGAGAACGGGTAGATGAAACTGGCCAGGTGAGCGATCTCTGGCTCAGTGCTCATAGCGGTGCCGGCGTGGCCCGCCTGGCGGAAGTAATCACTCGGCGCTTGCACGGTACCCGCCTGCGTCTGCGTTGTACGCTGCGACCAGAGGCGGGGGCGCTGCGCGCACGCCTCTTTCGTGAGGCCGCGGTCCTGGAGGAACGTTTCGATAGCGAGGGGAGTGATCACCTGCTCATCGAAATCGACCAACAAACCTGGGCCGGTTTGCAGGCAGAAATCGGGGCAGAGAGTTGTCAGCGGGAGGATCTGCCTTCTACAATGCGCCCATAGTCCGGGGTAAGGAGAGCGGGATGCCGTGGAGTGATCCAGGCGGAAACGGTAAACAAGACGGTAACGGCAGCAATAAGGGTCCCTTGGGACGGCGTCCCGGAAATTCCGGCGCAAGCTGGAATATCGACAAGATCACCAAAGAACTGCGCAAGCTCGGCGGCAAACTGTCGTCGTCTCCCGGATCTGGACCGCGACGAAAAATTCCTTTTCTTCGTTGGTTTCCCCTAATCGTGGTGCTTGTGCTGATTGGCGTCTGGCTGCTCTCCGGCTTCTATCAAGTCGGCAGCGGTCAGGAGGGCATCGTGCTGCGCTTCGGTCGTGTGGTCGCCACCGTGCCGCCGGGAAGCCACTATCATTGGCCCAGTCCCATCGAGATGGTTGAGACCGTCGAGGTTGGGCGCAGCCGGCGCTTGGTCCTGGGCTACGGGGATTCGGGAGAGGCACTCAGCCCAGGTCGCATCCTCACCAGCAATAATGAGGTAGTCGATGTGCGCTATGCCGCGGATTACCGCATTGCGCATCCCCGCGACTTTCTTTTTGCCAGCAGTAATCCGCAGCAATATCTGGCTTTTGTATTGAGCGCTGCATTGCGCCAGGTGACTAGCGGCATGAGTTCTCAACAGCTGCTTGCCATGGCACACGCGCCGCTCGAACAGCAGCTTCTGCAGAAGGCACAAAATCTCCTGGCCGGCAGCGATAGTGGCATCAGCCTGCAATCCGTGCAGATCATCGAACTCACCCATCCGAAGGCGCTGGATGCCGAGTACGAGAAGATTACCAAGGCGCGCAAGGATGCTGCAGAGCAAGCCGAGCAGGCGAAGGCAGATACCGCCAAGACACTGCTTGCCGCCAAGACTGAGGCCGCCAAGATGACCGATCGCGCCAGCGTGCAGGCAGAACAGTTGCTCGGTAAGGCACAAGGAGACGTCGCACGTTTCAATGCCGTCTACCAGGCCTATCAGCAGGATCCGCAAATCAGCACCAAGCAGATGTATCTGCAGACCATGCAGGACATACTGGCTAAGGCAGGCAAGATCGTCGTGGCGGATGGAAATGGTGCGCAGGTGGCAGTACAGGTTGCTGCACCTACCCAGTCAGCCCCGGCAGGCAAAGCCAGTGCCCCCACCAGCAGTGGAGATAAGGCCTCATGAAACCGATGACCTGGGGCTGGATAGCCCTGGCAGTTGCTGTTTTGCTCTACCTGCTATCCGCCAGTTTCTACCAGCTGCGTCCAGGGCAGAGTGCGGTCATTCTCAACGCCGGGCACGTAGCAGCGGAGCGCTCGCAGGCAGGCCTCTACGTCCACTGGCCTTTTTTACAATCGGTGCAGGTCATTGATACCCGTAGACGCAGCCAGAGCACCAAGGCAGTCACAGTCACGCCGGCTACGGGACCGAGTCTGCAGCTCGACTGTTTTGTGCAGTGGCACGTGAGCGACGCAGAAAAGTTTTACCAGCGGGGACTGAACACTGCCTTGGCCGAGAGCCAGATCAGTGACGTCGTGCAAGCCGCTCTCTCGCGCATCGTCGATAAAAATCCTGGCGTGACGCCAAGTAATGTCGTTCTGGACACTTGGCAGCAAACCTTGCGTAGCCAAGTGAGAGATTCTCTCGCGCGCGATGGCATTTCTCTGGATGAGCTGCATTTTCTGGAACTTGGCTTGACTGCAGAGGCGCAACAGGACGTCTATCGGCAAATGCGAACGGAACTGCAGAGCAAGCTTGCGGCGGAAGAGCTGGCCGGCAAGGAGCGGGTGGAGCAGATCAAAAATGCCGCTGATAAGGAACGCCAGCAAGTCCTCAGCCAGGCCTATGCCTCGGCGCAGCAAACCTTGGGCAAGGCGCAAGCACAGGCAGCCAAGCTCTATGCCGATGCCTACGGAAAAAATCCACGTTTTTATGCCTTTTATCGCAGTCTCGAGGTATTGCGCGATAGCACCAAGGCAGGCGACGTCTGGGTCCTGCCTGCCAACTCTCCGTTACTCCGCTATCTCCATGAGGGACTGCAAGGAGGCGGCAAGCCGTGAGCAAACGTAAAGATACCCTGGCGAGTTGGATCTTGCCCGCCGGTTTTGAGGATATGGGACCGCAGCAGGCGGCAGCGCTCGAAGGAAAGCGTCGTGAGTTGCTGGATCTCTTTGCATCCTGGGGATACCGACAGGTGATCCCGCCCATGCTGGAGCATCTGGAGGGCTTGCTGACTGGTAGCGCCATCGATCTCGATCTGGAAACCTGGAAGGTACTCGATCAGGCCAGTGGGCGTGTGCTGGGCTTCCGCTCGGATATGACGCCACAAATGGCGCGGATCGATGTGCAGATGGCACGCGGTGACGAGGCGCGACGCCTGAGTTACGCCGGCACCGTGTTGCGCGCACGCCCCGATGCCTTGGGCGGGAGCCGCGCGCCCTTTCAGGTGGGGGCCGAGATGTTTGGCGTCGCTAGTGCGGATGCCGATCTCGAGATTCTGAGCCTGATGGTGGAGAGCGTACAGCGCTGCTGTCCAGGTAGCGAACTGGTATTGGATCTGGGGCATGTCGCAATTCCGCAATGCCTGGCAGAAGCGTGCGGGCTTGGTCAGCAGGACCGAGAGGAGCTATTACGTTTCCTGGAACGCAAGGCCTGGCCGGATCTGCGACAGCTTCTGCAGGCGGATGCGGTGCCTCCGCAACAGACCGAGGCATTTCGAGCGTTGTCCGAACTGCATGGCGATCACGAAATCCTGGATCGCGCCCGGCAACGCTTTGCATCTTATCCCGTCATTCTGCGCGCCCTGGAAGAGCTCGATTTTGTCTGGAAAGTACTTGCCCAGCGCTATCCGCAGCTCTGCATTCGTGCGGATCTGGCGGAAATGCAGGGGCATCGCTACCACACCGGCATGCTCTTTGCCTTGTTTTCGCCGCAACGGGGCGCGGCGATTGCCCGCGGTGGGCGCTATGACGGTGTCGGCAAGGCCTTTGGCCGCTATCGTCCGGCGACCGGATTCAGTCTCGATTTACGTCCCTTGTTGCGCGATCTGAGCGAAGAAAGAAATTCTCCACGGGTCTGGGCCCCGGGTGGTTCCGACCCCAGCCTGTGGCAGGCCATACAGGATCTGCGTGCACAAGGGTATACCGTTGTCCAGGACCTGGCTGGTGGCGTCCCCGCGCAACCGCTGCCGGCAGGCTTCGACGCCTGCCTGGTAGTGGAGGGGGGGCGATGGACACTGGCCGGCCGCGAGCCTGAATTTCCCTTTTCTGCATCCTGATCTTTTGCGGAGTCGCTATCGATGTCCAGAAACGTAGTGGTAGTAGGCACCCAGTGGGGTGATGAGGGCAAGGGCAAGATTGTCGACTGGCTTACCGAGCAATGTCAGGCGGTTGCGCGCTTCCAGGGCGGCAACAATGCCGGTCACACTCTGGTCATCGCGGGCAAAAAGACGGTGCTGCATCTCATTCCGTCCGGTATCCTGCGGTCGGAGGTACAGTGTCTCATCGGTAACGGCGTGGTGCTCGATCCCGTGGCTTTGTTCGAAGAATTGGATCCATTGCTGGAAACCGTGCCAGATGCGGCCCAACGCCTAGTCATTTCCGAGGCGTGCCCGCTGATCCTGCCCTATCACAAGCGGCTGGACCTTGCCCGTGAACGGGCCAAGGGGGAAGCGCGCATAGGGACTACCGGGCGAGGGATTGGGCCCGCGTATGAAGACAAGGTAGCGCGGCGGGCCTTGCGGGTGGCGGACCTGTTTCACCGGGAGCGTTTCGCGGCAAAACTGGGCGAGGCGCTCGACTATCACAACTTTGTTTTGCAGCACTACTTCAAGGAAAAACCAGAGGATTTCCATCAGACGCTGGAGCAGAGTCTCGCCTATGCGGAACGCCTGGCACCCATGGTTGCCGATGTCTCTCTGCGCCTCAGCCAGATTCAGGCGGCCGGTGGACGGATTCTGTTTGAAGGGGCGCAAGGGACCATGCTCGACGTCGACCACGGCACCTACCCGTTTGTCACCTCATCCAACACGGTGGCCGGGGCCGCTGCTGCCGGTACCGGGGTAGGGCCCGGCGAACTGGGCTACGTTCTCGGCATCACCAAGGCCTATACCACGCGCGTCGGCTCCGGCCCTTTTCCAACCGAGCTCTTCGATGACACCGGACGCTGGCTGGCAGAGAAGGGCGGCGAGGTAGGCGCCACGACCGGGCGGGCGCGGCGTTGTGGCTGGTTCGATGCCGTGGCCCTGCGCGCTTCCTGTCGAGTCAACGGGGTGAGCGGCCTATGCATGACCAAACTCGACGTGCTCGATGGCCTGGCAGAAATTCGTGTCGCTACCGGCTATCGGGTACGAGGTGCAGAGTGTCGTGAGCTACCTGGCGGCGCCGAATCGCTGGCGGATTGTGAACCTGTCTACGAAAGTTTTCCGGGCTGGTCGGATTCCACTGCCGGTGTTCAACGTTGGCAAGACCTGCCACAAAACGCGCGAAGCTATCTTGAAGCCCTGGCGGAGCTGGTGGAGCGGCCCTTGGCAATTGTTTCTACCGGGCCGGACCGAGCCCACACGATCCTCCGTGAGGCGTTTTTATGAGCTTGAGTTTCTTGTCTTTTCTTATCTGCATTGCGTAGTATGTGGCCTATCATTCCCAGTGGCTGTCATCAAAGTGTCATAAAACTGTCGCACTATTGTCATGGTTTTGGGTCATACTATTGTTTGCTGCAACCCGAACAGGGGGATTGAGGGATGCTCGAAACGCAAGTTCAGAAGGACATGGGTCGTAATACGAAAAAAGGGGAGCGCTCGCTGCGACTGTATCTCGCCCGCCATCAGGATGAGATCGAGGCCGCACAACGGCTGCGCTATCGGGTGTTCAGTGCGGAGTATGGCGCCCAGCTGAGTGGCCCGCCGGGAATCGATCAGGATGAGTATGATCCCTTCTGCGAGCACCTGATCGTCGAGGATGAGGTCCGTCAGGAGGTGGTTGGTACCTATCGTCTTTTCCTGCCCGAGCAAGTAGCCAACGTAGGCCGCTATTATGCGCAGACAGAATTTGACCTGTCGCGTCCCCTGGCCCTGGGCTCACGGGTCATGGAGCTCGGTCGCTCCTGCGTACATCCAGACTATCGTCAGGGAGCCGTGATCGTGCTGTTATGGTCTGGCTTGGCAGAGGCCATGGGCATGTGGGACATCGACCATCTCATGGGTTGCGCCAGCGTGCACAGCACCGATGGTCCGGCGCTTGGCGCCCTGTATCGCTCGCTGGAGCAGCAGATGGTGCCAGCAGAGCAGCGCGTCTTTCCCCTGCGCCAGGTACCCGGCTTCGATCCCGACGCCCAGGTGGAGCCCGTCGAGTTGCCGGCATTGCTGAAAGGCTACTTACGGGCAGGGGTGCGGCTGGGGGGCGAGCCGTATTGGGACCCCCAGTTCCATTGTGCTGACTTTTTTGTGTGGTGCGATTCGCGACTTATTACCTCGCGCTACCAGCAGCGTTTTCTGGATCCTGTGGTCCAAGGCAAATGATCTTTCGTCGGCGACGTATTTCCTCGTCTGCACAAGCGCAACTGATTCCCTATCCCAGCGACCGCATCCTGCGGCGCAGCAAACCACGTTTTTATCGCCGCTTGTGGCGTATCCCCGTCCTTGCCCTGCACCTGGCTTTGGCATTTCCCCTGAGCTGGTGGTACTACGGGCGCAAGGCGGAAATTGATGGATCTGCGTTGGCGGTATTTCGCTGGTGGTGTGGCGTTGCGCTGCGCATCCTGGGAATTCGGCTGCGGGTAGCGGGAGCCTTACCCGTGGCACCGACGATGTTGGCGGCCAACCACGTCTCTTATCTCGATATTCTTGCGCTTGCCGCGATCCGGCCAGGTCAGTTTGTCGCCAAAAAGGAGATGGAGTCCTGGCCTCTCTTTGGACGCCTGGCGCATCGCCTGGGAACCTTTTTCATTGACCGTGGCGATGCCCGGGCCAGCCAGCGGGTGTTGAAAGAGGCGACCAAGGTCCTTCGTGATGGCCGTATCCTGACCATCTTTCCCGAGGGAACGACAAGCGATGGTACAGACGTTGGCGACTTTTTTGCCGCTCCTTTCGAGACTGCCGTTAGTGCCAGCAGTATGGTGGTACCGGTTACCCTGCGTTATGAGGATGTCCTGCGTCCCGGGCATGCGGATCGGGTCTGCCCGTTCATTGGCGACGATACCCTTGCGGGACATCTGTGGCGGCTCACGGCATCGGCACCGCTCACCCTGCGCATCCACTTCGGTTCGCCCTTATCGCCCCAGCTGGGTCGAAGAGAGCTCGCCAAGGAGACCCAGCGTCTGATTCGCGAGTCGTTACAGCGGATGGAGGAGGGCGCTGCAGTGACCTATCTGGATCCGTATCGCCACCGCCTGCGCGAAGCCTGGAAGGCCTGGCGTCACGGTAGTCAGTCCCGCTAGGGCTTCAGGCCACATCAGTATTCTTCGTAGACGCTGTCGTTGCTGCAGCCGTTCCAGGCGTGTACGGTCTCTACCAGCAGTTCTACATTGTCTATTGGTGTTTGCGGCGTGATGCCGTGGCCCAAGTTGAAGATATGTCCTGGCCTTCCCGCATTCGCACAAAGGATATTTTCGATTTCAGCGCGCAACAGGGCGGCTTGACCATAAAGCGCAATCGGGTCGAGATTGCCCTGTACGGCGATCTTCTTACCCAGACGTGTGCGCGCCACGTCGATGTCGATGGTCCAATCTAAGCCGATGACGTTGGCACCGCTCGCCGCCATGCGCTCCAGCCAGTTACCCCCGCCTTTGCTGAAGAGGATGATGGGCAGCTCTTTGGCCTCTGGTGTGGCGCGCAGTCCAGCGATGACCCGCTGCATGGGGGCCAGAGAAAAACGCTCGTAGGCCCAAGTCGTCAACGTACCACCCCAGGTATCAAACAGCATCAGTGCCTGAGCGCCCGCCACAGCTTGCGCGTGCAGGTAGTTTGTCAGCGCCAGCACCAAGCGTTCGAGCAATGCCTCCAGGCTTTCCGGATCGGAATACATCCAAGCCTTTGCATGCAGGAAGTCGCGGCTCCCTCGGCCCTCGATCATGTAGCAGGCGAGGGTCCAGGGGCTGCCGGCAAAGCCAATGAGCGGGACCCGACCGTCCAGCTCCCGGCGGATGAGACGTACTGTATCCATGACGTAGCGTAGATCCTGCTCGGGATCGGGCTGCCCCAGGCGCCGCAGATCATTGGCCTGACGCAATGGATCGCGAAATACCGGACCTTCGCCCTCGAGGAAATCCAGTTCCATGCCCATGGCGTGGGGCACGGTGAGGATGTCGGAAAAGAGGATGGCGGCGTCGAGATCAAAGCGTCGCAGAGGTTGCAGTGTTACCTCACAGGCCAGCTCCGGCGTCTGGCAGAGCTCCAGAAAACCCGATACCTGGGTACGGGTGGCGCGATACTCTGGCAGGTAGCGCCCGGCCTGACGCATCAGCCAGACCGGCGTGCGATCCACCTCCTGTCCCCAGCAGGCCCGCAGGAAGCGATCTGACTTGCTCATTCTGCGGCACTCAAAAAATCGAGGATACCGTCGGCTGCCCGACGTCCTTCATCCACCGCTGTCACCACGAGGTCAGAGCCACGGTGCATGTCACCGCCCACAAAGACCTGGGGGTTGCTGGTCTGGAACTGGCTGTTGGCCGTCACCCGGCCGGCCTTGTCGGTGGCAATGCCAAAGTCGTCAAACCAGGCTGCGGGGGAGGGGTCGAAGCCGAAGGCAATGATCACGGCATCGGCGGGCAAAAGTTCTTCTGAGCCGGGCACGACTTCGGGGTAGCGGCGGCCTTTGCCATCGGCCGCACCGAGTTGCGTGCGCAAGACCTTGACCCCTTGCAGGCCAGACTCAGGGCTGTCAACAATCTCCACGGGCTGGCGGTTGAAGAGGAATTTCACTCCTTCCTCGCGGGCGTTACTGACTTCCCGGCGGGACCCGGGCATATTTTCTTCGTCACGGCGATAGACGCAACTGACCGCCGTCGCACCCTGCCGGATGGCCGTGCGCACACAATCCATGGCGGTGTCACCACCACCCAGCACGACCACGCGTTTGCCGGTAAGGTTGATATAGTGATGCAGAGGATCGGGCAGGGCCATCAGATGGGAGATATTGCCATTGAGGAAGTCCAGGGCCTTGTAGACGCCCGGCAGCTTCTCGCCGGGGAAATGTCCCTGCTTGGCCTTGTAGGTGCCCATGCCCAGGAACACAGCGTCGAAGTCGCGCAACAGATCGGCAAAGGGGACGTCCTTACCGACTTCCTGCCCAAGACGGAACTCGATGCCCATTTCCCGCAGCAGATCGGCGCGCCGCGCGACCACTTCCTTCTCCAGCTTGAAGGGGGGAATACCGAAGGTCAGTAGGCCACCCACGGCAGGGTAGCGGTCGAAGACCACTACATCGACGCCATTGCGGTTGAGGATATCGGCACAGCCGAGGCCCGCCGGCCCGGCGCCCACCACCGCCACGCGCTTGCCCAAACGCGCAACTGGCTCCTGTACCGGCTTCCAGCCGCGCGCCAGGGCTTCCTCGGTGATGAACTTTTCCAGGTTGCCGATGGTAACCGCGCCGTAGTCTTCGTTGAGAGTACAGGCGCCTTCGCAAAGGCGATCCTGGGGACAGATACGACCGCAGATTTCCGGCAGGGTGTTGGTACTGTGGGAAAGGGTTGCGGCCTCCTCGATACGGTTTTCGACAATCAACTGCAACCAGTTGGGAATATAGTTGTGCACCGGGCACTTCCACTCACAGTAGGGATTGCCGCAATGCAGACAACGGTCGGCCTGCAAACGGGCGCTGTCGAGATCGAAGACTTCATAGATCTCGCGGAAGGCCTCGCGACGCTCCTCCACCGGCAGTTTCTTGGGATCCTGCCGACCATCTTCCAAAAAAGCAAAATTATTCATGTCAATTCCTCGCGATGGACAGGGTCAGCTGGCTTCTTCGAGCAACACATCGAGCTTGGCCGCCTTGGGCACTACCAGCCAGACCTGTGCAACAAAACGCGACCAATTGTGCAGTAAATCTTGGGCCAGCAGGCTACCAGTCCATTCTGCGTGACGCTTGATATGGCGCTTCAGTAAGACTTCGTAGCCGCGCATGGACTCGGTATCGATACGATGGACATTGACCAGCTCGCCATTGACGCGATTGGGAAACTGGCCATCGGCATCGCGCACGAAGGCGAGACCACCGGTCATGCCGGCACCGAAATTGACGCCAACCCGGCCGAGAATGATGACCTGGCCGCCCGTCATGTATTCGCAGGCGTGATCGCCGGCGCCCTCGATGACCGCAATCGCACCGGAGTTGCGCACCGCAAAGCGCTCGCCGGCGCGGCCGGCGGCGTGCAGCATGCCGCCGGTTGCGCCATAGAGGCAGGTGTTGCCGATGATTGCCGATTCTGCAGCAACATAGGGGGCGTTCTCGGGTGGAGCGATGATGATGCGGCCACCATTCATGGCCTTGCCGACATAATCATTGGCATCGCCGTGCAGGCACAGGGTCATGCCCTGTACCGAAAAGGCACCAAAGGACTGACCAGCGGTGCCGTGCAGCTCGACATGAATGCAGTCATCGGGCAAGCCGGCATTGCCATAGCGTTTGGCAATCTCGCCTCCGAGCCTTGCGGCAATGGAGCGGTGGGTGTTCTGAATGTGGTAGTGCAGCCGCGTGGGGATCTTTTCCTCCAGGGCCGGACGGGCATCGGCCACGATCTGCTCGGCGAGTTCACCGCGGTCGAAAGGCGGATTGCGATCCTGTTGATGGATGTTGTGATCAGCATTTTCCAGCGTGGCATTGCCGAGCAGGGGGCGCAGATCCAGGGCGGCCTGCTTTTCCGTAATAGCCTTGCCGATCTCCAGCAGGTCACTACGTCCGACTAGGTCGTCAAAGCGACGAATGCCGAGTTCGGCCATGATCTCCCGCACTTCTTCGGCAACGAAACGGAAGTAGTTGATGACTAGTTCCGGCAGTCCCTTGAAATGCTTACGCAGGGTCTCATCCTGGGTAGCCACGCCCGTGGCGCAGTTGTTGAGGTGGCAGATCCGCAGATACTTGCAGCCGAGCACGATCATCGGTGCGGTACCAAAGCCGAAACTCTCGGCGCCGAGCAGGGCGCCTTTCACCACATCGAGCCCGGTCTTGAAGCCGCCGTCGGCCTGCAGACGCACGCGATGGCGCAGGAAGTTCTTACGCAGAGTGACCTGGGTTTCCGCCAGCCCTAGCTCCCAGGGGGAACCGGCATACTTGACCGAAGTCAGTGGACTGGCACCGGTTCCGCCATCGTAGCCAGCAATGGTGATGCGGTCGGCATAGGCCTTGGCTACCCCGGCAGCAACGGTTCCCACCCCGGCTTCGGAGACCAGTTTGACCGAGACATAGGCGCCGGGATTGACCTGCTTGAGATCAAAAATGAGCTGTGCCAGGTCTTCGATGGAGTAGATGTCATGGTGCGGTGGCGGGCTGATCAGCGCCACACCTTCCTTGGCGTAGCGCAGGCGCGCGATGATGCCGCTGACCTTGTGACCAGGCAACTGACCGCCTTCGCCGGGCTTGGCGCCTTGGGCGATCTTGATCTGCAGCTCTTCGGCATTAACCGCGTACTCCGGCGTCACACCAAAACGGCCAGAGGCAATCTGCTTGATTTTGCTGACCTTGTTGTTGTGATAGCGGGCAGGATCCTCACCGCCTTCGCCGGAGTTGGAGCGCCCACCGATGGTATTCATGGCAATCGCCAGGGCCTCGTGGGCTTCGGGAGAGAGCGCACCCAGGGACATCGCGGCGGTATCAAAGCGCGGAGTAATGGCCTCGACCGGTTCCACTTCATGCAAGGGGATCGCCTTTCCACCGCGCAGATTCAGTAGATCGCGGAGATTGGTGACCGGCCGTCCATTCACCAGCTCGGCGAAGCTGCGATAGTCCTCCTGGCGGCCAGAACGGGTGGCGGCCTGCAGACTGGCAACCACATCCGGGTTGTAGGCGTGGTATTCGCCGCCATAGATATATTTCAGCTGACCGCCGGCACTCATTCGTCGATGCGGATGCCAGGCATCTGCCAGCAGGCGCCGTACGTCCGCCTCCAGATGCCGAAAATCCGCGCCCTCAATGCGGCTGACTGTACCGCGAAAACAGCGTTCCACCACCCGCGACGATAGGCCTAACGCCTCAAAGAGCTGGCTACTGCGATAGGAGGCGAGAGTGGAGATCCCCATCTTGGAAAGAATCTTGTACAAGCCTTTGTCGATGCCTTTGCGATAATTGGCCAAGGCCTTGCTTACTCCCACAGGCTGGCTGAAGGCACGGCGCTCGGCCAGGCTGCGCACAATGGCGTAGGCGAGGTAGGGATACACTGCAGTAGCGCCGTAGCCGATGAGAGTGGCGAAATGATGGGGATCACGGGCGTGGGCGGTAGCAACGAGAATGTTGCAGCGAGTACGCAAGCCTGCGTCGATCAGAGCGTGATGCACCGCACCCACCGCCATGAGCGCGGGGATATAGACCTGATCCTTCTGCAATCCGCTGTCGTCCAGTACCACGATGACGGCCCCAGCTTGCACCCCGGCCACGACTTCGGCACAGAGGCTGCTGACCGCCGATTCGAGGTCAGCACTGCTCGGATAGCAGATGTTGAAAATCTGCGCCCGGAAGGCGGGCTCCGAACGCGAAATCAACGCCTGAAAGGCCGCATCGGATAGTACTGGGGAGTGCACCTCGATACGCCGCGCATACTCCGGGCGCTCGGCAAAGAGATTGCTTTCCGTCCCCAGAATGGCATTCAGGGACATGACCAAGGATTCCCGCAACGGGTCGATCGGCGGGTTGGTAACCTGGGCGAACTGCTGGCGGAAATAGTCGGCCAAGTGCCGCGGCTGGGTGGAAAGCACTGCCACCGGGGTGTCATCCCCCATGGAGCCAACTGCCTCTTGGCCTCCTTCGGCGAGCACCCGAATGACCTGGTCTTCCTCTTCCATGCTCACGCCAAAGGCCTTTTCCCAGGCAACCAGATCCGCTACGGGACGAGCGATTTCCGGTGCATCGTCGTCTACATCGAGATGTTCGGCATATTCTGCCAGCCAGTCGCCGTAGGGGACGCTGTTCTGGATACGCAGGTCGATACTGGTGTTGTCCAGTAGCTGGCCGTTGCGCAGGTCTACCGCAAGTATTTGCCCCGGCCCCACCCGTCCCTGGGCGGTGATATCCTGGTGTGTGTAGTCGAACACCCCCACTTCCGAAGCGATATTGATGATGCGGTCGCGGGTGATGACGTAGCGCGCCGGTCGCAGGCCGTTGCGGTCCAGGGCGCAGACCGCCATCTGGCCGTTGTTGAGCACCAAACCGGCGGGGCCATCCCACGCTTCCATGCGCATGGAGTGGTATTCATAGAAGGCGCGCAGTTCCGGGGCCATGTTGGGGACATTGTGCCAAGCTGGCGGAACCAGCAGGCGCAGGGCCTTGAAGAAGTCCATCCCACCCTGCACCAGCAATTCGAGCATGTTGTCCAAGCTGAAGGAATCACTGCCGCCACCCACCGCTGGCAGCACCTCGTCCATGGGCAGGAGATCGGATTGCAGCAGGGGGGCCCGTGCCCGGGCCCAGTTACGGTTGCCCTGAATAGTGTTCAGCTCGCCGTTGTGGGCGAGAATCCGGAAGGGTTGGCATAAACGCCATTCCGGCCAGGTATTGGTGGAGAAGCGTTGATGGTAGCTGACCAGCGCCGAGGCAAAACGTGGGTCGCGCAGATCAGGATAAAAATCCGGCAGATGCTCGGGCATGACCAGCCCTTTGTAGCCGATCACCCGGCTGGAGCAGGTGACTGCAAAGAAATCGCTGTCAGACGCACAGCGTTTTTCTACCCGCCGGCGCAGACGGTAACAGAGGCGTTCGAAGGCATCGTCGTCTGCTTCCTTACTGCTGAGGAATGCCTGCTCGACGCCAGGGAGAGTCTTCAACGCCTCCGCACCGCAGGCTTCGGCCACGGTGGGCACTGCGCGCCAGCCAAGGAGGGTAAGGTCCAGGGCTTGCGCTTCTTCTGCAACGATCTGGCGGATTCCTTCCGCCCGCTGCACATCGCGAGGCAGAAAAAACTGCCCAACGGCAAAGCGTGATGGCAGCGTAATGCCCGACTCGGTCGCCACGGCGCGGAAAAACTCCTGCGGCATCTGGATGAGCAGGCCGCAACCATCCCCACTTTTGCCATCGGCGGCAACCGCTCCACGGTGCGTCAGGCGGGCCAACGAGCCGATGGCCGTGGCCACGATGCCGTGACTGGCCTGGTTGTCCATCTGGGCAATGAGGCCAAAACCACAAGAATCGCGTTCAAAATCTGGAGAGTAGAGATTGTTTGTCATGCTTTCACCATCGGCCGGACCATTCCCTCCCGCCCTATGGCGAAAGGGCTGCCATTATAAGCCGCTGATGCAGCAGAAACCAAGCCGCTTCGGTAATCCACTGTGGCTAGCGGCGGTTTACGACTCGGGGTCGGCGAGCAGTAGGTGTGGTCTGCGCGTTCGCCCGTCCTCGGTCTGGTAGAAGAGCAGCTCGCCGCGGGGTTGGTTTTCGCCTTCGTTAGAACGCGGGTAGCATTCTCGCAATTCACTTCGACGGCCTCGATGGCAGAGCGCGCTGATTTTACAATGCCAAGTAAACATCAATGTAATACCAAAATTACGTTGGAGAAATTCGCCGATCTGAGAGTTTCCACCAAGGAGGACGACCAGATAGTAGCCTAAGGCCGTAGGCGGCAAAACTAAAGGCAAGGTTGCAGCAGCATCGAGCCAGTCACGTCCCCAGAAACGGATACGTGCGAGTAACCAACCAAGGCCGACCCCAAGAATCATGCTTATCGAGGTGGCACAGCTGGCCACCTTGATGGTCAGCCCTAAAGGCGCCAACTCTGCTGCGCTGGGAATCATTTTTTTTCAGTAGGGCGAATATCTATTGCAAAGTCCGCCGGAGTGGCATAGTAGATGGCACTGCTCACCAAGGCATCGACGCCGGTATTGGCGTAGTCTTCGAGGTTGCCATCGTCAATACCTCCCGCTGCGAAGAGTTTCAGGTGCGGATATTCCGCGCGTAAGGCCATCGCCCAGTCATGTAATAGGTCCGCCGGGAACTTATCGAACTGCAGTCCTGCAACGCCGCGCTGAGCGAATTGTCTCGCGTCCGCCAATTTACTGTGTCCCATCTCCAATTCGACGATAATGGGGATTGCGGTCCGGGTCGCTGGGGGGCGCTCCTGCAGTTGTTCGAGCAGGCCTGCCAGCCCTCCCAGGAAGTTACTGTGTTGCCGAAAGAGGAGAATGCTTTCCGAGAGCCCGAGGCGATGGGGGTAGACTCCGCCCACCGCCGCTGCGGCGATTGCCAGGCGTCGAATTCCCGGGAAGTGCTTGCGGGTTCCGACCACGATGACCTGGGCCGAAACCCTCTGTACTCGTTGTTGCCAGTGTTGGGCCCGTTGTGCAATGCCGCTGGAATAGGAAAGGAGACCAGCGACGATTTTCCATGCTCCATGTAGCTCATAGGCCGTGCCAACGGCGCTGAGCACGAGATCACCCGGCGAGATTGTCGAACCGGAAGGAAGGCAGTCCAGCACTTCGGCGCCGAATTGGCCAAGGATTTGCGCCGCAGGCTCAACCCCAGCCAATAGTGTTGCCTCTCGCGCATGTACCGAAAGAACGCCTTTTTGCCTGCCAATACCGAGAAATTCGGTGCTCAGATCCAAATAGGGTAGATCCTCTTGAAGAAGTGCACTAATTTCCGCTGGAGTAAGGATAATCAAGGCAGTACCCCCTCTACTGGAAGAAACCCATGGCGACGAAAAATCTCTTGAGCCGTCGCAGATCGCAGATAATGGACGAATTGTTGTAGTAGGTTTCCTGATGCGCCAAAATTATAGAGGAGTTTTACCCCGGGATGAGAAGAGATAAACCCTGCGCTTACCTGAGGCAGGATCTTGGTAAGACTGCCCGCTGCCGAAATGATCAAATCTTCGGCAGAGGCGGGAATGCTGGCTGACGATAGCAGCAGGCAAATGCCGAGGAGCAGGGCTTGCAGTGGTTTACGGGAATGCATGGTTCATCCTTCTTGGTCTTCAGCAGCGCTCGATACCAACTTCGGTAGCTTTGATGACGGCGCAGACTTCCTGGCCAACGGAAAGCCCCATATCCGTAACGCTGCGGGTGGTGATGACCGAAGTGATGATGCCAATGGAAGTTTCCAATTCCAGCTCAGATACCACACTGCCTTCGACGATCTGGGGGATCTTCCCTTTGAGATGATTGCGTAGACTAGTTTCCATACAGTCTCCTCTCAATGTTGAATACAGGTGGGAAAGATGTAAACCAACGTCGATATATATGAGAATATATAACAAATGGCCGTCGCTGTCCAGTACTGGGATACGCAAAAGCAGGATCAGTTCGTTCCCAGAATCGGAGTATGCAAATCTCAAGAGTAAATTGAGCTTCTGGAATGTACGAAATCAGACAAAATGTCATAGTTATGACAATCTGTTGTTTGACTGGCGACATGCCCTTCAGTTCCAAGCCTTGCGGATTTGCCGAAGGACGACGAGAAACGCTGGCACCCCAAGGAGTTCGGCGAAAATGCCAACGGGTACTCCGACGCTGAGGAGGTTGCGGGCGAGGCTATCGGCCAGCAGCAGATAGGCGGCGCCAAGCAAGGCACTCCCGAGAATCAATCGGCGGTTCCCCGGCCCCAGGAGCAAACGGGCAAGGTGGGGGACGATGAGGCCGATCCAGCCAATCATTCCTGCCATGACTACAGCTAGAGCCGCGAGCAAGGTTGCAAGGAACACCAGTAGCAATCGCAGGCGGTGCACCCGCAATCCCAATGCGTGTGCTTCCTCATCCCCCAGGCTGAGGGCATCCATTTGCGGCCCATAAAAAATCAGTACGGTGATGCTGATAAAAATGGGTAAGGCAAAATAGACGATTTGCGTCAATGGCAGTTCGGAAAGACTACCCATTAGCCAAAAAACGATACTGGGCAATTGCTGGTAGGGATCTGCCGCATATTTGACGAGCGAAAGCAGACCAGTGAATAACGCGCCAGCCAGGATGCCACCCATGACCAGCATCAGGATGGGTTGTCCCGAAAAATGTCTTGCTACGGCAAAAGCCATGGCCACGGCTAACAGGCCAAAGCATAAGGCGCTCAACTGGATGCTCCACCATGGCCCGCCCAGGACAATGCCCAGCGCGCCGCCAAAGGCGGCACCCCCCATTACCCCAAGGATATCCGGGGCTGCTAAGGGGTTACGAAAGACTGCCTGAAAAGTGGCGCCACTGCAGGCAAGTGCCGAGCCGACGAGTAGGGCCGTCAGTAGTCGGGGTAGGCGAATCTGCACAAAAAGCAGATGCAGACTCGTTGCTTGGGTGGCTGGCAGGGTTCCGCTCAGCCAATGCCACAGAGTCACACAAGATATCGGATAGCGACCCCATAACTGCGAGAGCAGGGAAAGCCCAGTAAGGACCACCACCAGCAGCCCGATTCCGATTTTCCTGTTCATGACTGGAGGATGGATTTTGCCTGGTCGGGGCGCAGATCCACTTGCAGAAACTGGTGAAAGAATTGGATCGTGGCCTGTACCATATCGATCTTTGCCTGCTGCGGGTACAGTATGTTCGCTAGCCACAGGCTGCCAATCCCCATCATGAAAGACGGCGGGCGATCCATCCAGTTAAAGGGAGCCCGGGGAACGAGATAGACTTGGTGCGTCTGCACTGCCCTGACGCCTTTCCACGCCGGCAAGGAATAAATGCGGCGATAAAAAATCGGGTCCTGGACAATGATGACATCTGGATTCCAGGCAAGGACCTGCCCCATGCTCACCTGCTGCATTCCTTTTAGCGATGTGGGTTTTGCGGTAAAGACATTGGCTCCACCCGCAGCACGGATGACCTGGGTGTGAGGCGAAGCGGCAGAGTCAGTCATCAAGCCATCGATCCCTTCCGCGTAATATACGGTTTTTCTTTGATTCTGAGGCACTCGGGTGCGAATTTGTTGCAAATGCTCCAAGATTTGCTGGAAATCATTTGCCAGACGGTCGCCCCGCGCACTGACGCCAAGCAACTTGCCTACGCTGCGAAACGCTGCCGGATAATCCTCCAGTGTCGCCAGCGGCACGGCCACGGAGGGAACGCCGATGCGCTGTAACTCCTCGCGCAGCTGCGGACGATCCAGGTAGGGGGCCCAGAGCAACGCGAGCCGTGGGCGCGCAGCAAGAAGCTTCCCCAACTGAGGCGTATCGCCTGGATCCCAGCCTCCCAAGACGGGAAGTTCCTGTTCTGCTGGTAAGATATATTCTGGGCTGGCGGACATCCCGAGTCCTGCCATCCCCCCTAAGGGGAAGTTCCAGCCTGCGAGAAGTTTTGGGTCGAGGCTGTAGACGAGTAGGGTGACCGGCGGGGCCGTACCATAGACACTGTGGGGCGGAAATGGAGTGCTTGAAGGGACATTGTCGTTGGCCATGGCACGACCGCTGTAAGCAAACCAGAGCAGGAGCAGCAAAGAAAACCAAGCCCAGACTACGTAGATGGGGTTTGCTGATGGACGTGAACTTTCCGAAAGCTTTGTGCTTTTCACGGATTTTCTCCTATGGTGGGAAGCTGAATTTGGGTAGTAGGCTGACTGAGGGTGCGATGATGAGGTACCAGGGTTTGTCTACCATCGTGTAGGCGGATCAGGTCGGTGTGGACAGCATATAAACGGTGAAGATGCCTTGGCGTCAGGGTTTCTTCCGGTGTGCCACTGGCTAAAATCCGACCGTTTTGCAGCAGGAACACTCGATTGGCGGCGCGTAGGGCATGCTCAGGGTGATGGGTGCTTTGGAATACGGCGTAGCCAGATGCCGCCAGTTCTTGTATTTGTTCCAAGAGGCGATATTGATTGCCATAATCCAGCCCGTTGACCGGTTGTCGAGAATCAGGGTACGGGCGCCTTGGGCTAGGGCCCGGGCAATGAGCACCAGTTGCCGCTGTCCACCGCTGATTTCTGTATAACGCCTTGTGGCAAGATGACTGATACCCAAGCGCTCCAGGCAGGCTGTGGCCTCCTCGTGTGTCTCCCGGCGTACAGCGCGCAACCAGGATCCATATGGGAGTCGGCCCATGGCGACCATATCCAGTACCGAATAGGGAAAGGTTGCACCATGGTCCTGTGGCACATAAGCCAAACGACGCGCGCGCTCAGCGGCGGGGAGGAGCCGGATATCTTCCCCATCAACCCGTACCTCGCCGCGCTGAGGGCGATAATAACCTAGCAATAGACGAAGCAACGTGCTTTTGCCGCTGCCATTAGCACCCAGCAAGGCCGCAGACTCACCGGCCTTTATCGCCAGCGAAACGTCCGTAAGGACCTCCCGTGGACCGTACCCATAGCTGAGTCCGCATGCTTCCAGGCTCATGATTCCGATCCCCAGCACCACAGAGGTCGTGCTGTGGACCGATCGCACCAGCCGCAAGTTACCCGCAGCGAGGGGGTTCCTCCACTCGCAAGCGCCCGTCTCTGGTCAGAATCGTAGGGTAACATTGCCCGAAACGGTAATGGGTGCGCCGGCATAAAAATTGATCCCTGTTGGATCCTGCAAGTAACTCGAATCGATCAACCCGACATAATGACGATTGAACAGATTTGCCACATTTAGGCTGGTAACCAATGTGCCGACGCCAGCAATCTGGTAGCGGTAACCAAGATCGAGATTGGTCAGAAAATAGCCGGGAATAGGCATTTGATTGCCAGTAGCCGCATACCGCATACCCATATACCGCTCGCTAACGGTAGCATAATAGTGATGATATCGATAGCTGACACTCAGATTGGCAATGTAGCGCGGGGTGTCAGGCAGTTGACTGCCCTGGGCATAGACAATTCCACCAGTCTCATTGCGAAAATCTCGGGTCAGTTGCGCCCGGTTGTAGGTGAATGAGCCATAGAGGGTGAGATTGGGCAGTGGCATGACTGCGCCGCTGAGCTCGGCTCCATAGGCATTGGCTGTGCCCACGTTTTGGGTGTAACCAAAGCCTAATTGCGGGTCGTAGATGCTCACTAGCTTATGATCATATGTGGTATAAAACAGGGTTCCCTTGACATACCAGAGATGTCTTTTTACGCTCATTCCGAGATTATAGCTATTGGATGTTTCTGGACGCAACCCATTATAAATGCTTTGTACCGATAATCCATGTTTGGCCAATACGGCGCTATTCATGATCAACGGAGGCCAATCATTGAAGGCAGGTGCACCGTAATTCCGGCTCCAACTGAAGTCCAGATTGGTCCCCTGATACAAACGCCAGGAAATGCCAAAGTAGGGAAGCCATTGATGTAGATTCTGGCCGGTTACACTGGCCTCGGAATTTATGGAATGGGCCATCTCCAGTGCTTCCCCATAGCTGGCACTTGGAATACCGGAAGTATTGTAAACTGTAAAAGAAGGTGTTGTTTCGATAAGATATCGTGCGCCCGTAGTAATAGATACTGGTCCAAAATTGCGTTGCAATTGCACGAATGGGCTATTGAAGATATGGTTGGTTGTAGGTTTTGCCAGTATCGCCCAGCGCACGAAGGAAAGTTGACCGTCGGGAGTGAAGGTGTAAGCCTGCCAAGCCGTCGGTGGGCCAGGAGGTTGCAGATTTTCGAACCAATATCCCAGTTTGAGGTGAGTGTGATATAAGTTTGCTGAGAGTGTGCTTAAAAAGCCATAATTATGGTGATCAATATCCCATTGTACGACGCCTGGAGTACCAATGCCTGGGGTCTTGGCTGCACCATAGCGGTAGTAACCATTTTCCTGCGAGTAGAATGGTTTGATGTCAAAGTGCAGATTCTTGCTGGGCTGATAGCTGATTTTTCCAAGAATTGCATAATCTTGGAACCTTTGTTGGTTGTAGCGATAATAGTTGACGTCTTGAGCGGGTATCTGGCTCAAAGTATTATTGTAGCTGGCATGATAGAAATTGCCGATATCAGCTGCTTGCGCATAGTTGAGTGGATAGGCATTGGTTTCTTTCATGTTGTTGTAGGCAGCAAATAGCTGGAGCTTCAGCTGTGAGGATAGCCGTTGCGAAATGCCTGTCTCCGCATTATAGCGATAGGCAGGCGTTGCTCCGGGACCTTGCCAGTTACCCCCATGCGTATATGAGAAGGACGCAAATACACGTGTATCGGTAGGTAGAGTACCACTGTCTATGCGGAGGAAACTACGGTAAAAGTCGGTGGAGCCAAAGGTCTGGGATAACACTCCGCCAAAGTTCTTTTGTGGCCAAAGCAAATGCTCGTCAAGTACCCCCTGCGTGGTAAAGATGCTGATTTTACTGGGTGGAATGGCCCCCGCATAGACCGAGATATGGGAGACGTTTTCGAGGTCGAAGAGGAAGAGGCTTCCAGGCCCCGGATCAATACCGAATAACGGTAGGCCCTCGACGGTGCCGATGGCACCATGGGGGTTAGATTCTCCCCGGATTCGAATGCCCTTAGTGCCACCTACCAGGTTCGTCATACCATAAGGACTCGGATTCTGCGCCACTACCGAAGGCAGCATTTGTAATGCGAGGTATGGATTGCTTTGTCCTGGCCCGCCGAGGATCGGTAATGCAGAGCCTTTGATGGTATAGCCGGTATTAGGCCCGGTTGGAATGCTGATGGGTGTGCTGTCGCTAATGGAGCTAGTCGGAACCGTTACTGAAACGACGCCAATCTTGACCGGTGGCTGCGGCGTGTCAGCCAGAGCTTGCTCGGCGAAGATAGCGCTAGCTATGGAAATATATAAGGAGCGGCGCAAAAAGGACGGTATATCCATGTCATTCTCCTGTTTTACAGTCGCTCAGCGATGCTGGCGAATGGGACTCGAATGGGTTCTTCGCTGCGGGTGCGACGGTTGATCATGCGAATGGATAAAGATTCGATCCAGCGCCAGTATTCCTCCACCACCTCTGCAGGAAAAGTGACATCATGCAAGGCTTGCACGTATAGTTCCAGCCAGATTTCGCGGTCGTTTTCCGTAATTGTGAAGGGAAAATGGCGCTCACGAAGGTGTGGGTGTCCACGCCGGTTGGTATAGGACTTGGGTCCACCACAGGCCTCGATGTGGAAATCCGCAGTAATGCCCACAGCATGCCAAAAGTGCTCTTCATTATGCCCGAAAATGGGTTGGATTGAGCTGTGCCAGATCAGCTCATGGTGATGGAAAACCAATTCTCGGATTTTTTCCGTACCGGCTACCTGCGCAACCCGGGGGGATGGAAAGATGACCTCGGGAAAGAGCAAATCTACCATCGGCGGGCGGATGAGTCCGCCATCGCCAAAGGCATCCAGGGGGATTGCGTTGGCATCGCTACAACCGACCTGCATGCCTTCGGGAACGGAAACCTCCATCCCTGTAGACTGCACCACGGGGATGCGCTCACTACTGCTTTGCTCATTCATACTCAATCTCCTAGCTGGTCAGACTTCTCTATATTCTGAAGAGTACAACGCTCGACGATGCCTAGCAATCCTTGGCTACGAGACTGCGCCCCTCTGTATCAAGGCCTTATTAGCTCTTCAGTAAAAAATATACCATTACAATATTTAATAAAAAACATAATGTTATGAAAGTCATTCCTTGTGGAATTGCGGACAGAATGTCAGGAACCAGACAGCTTTGCCTGTTGCTCGGGTTGGCTCAGCAGTTACGCAGGAAGTCTGCGGTACGTTGTAAGGCGCCTTGCAGGTGCTCGTAGAGTTCAGGTTCGATCTGTTGTTCGTCCATGGCGCGTAACATGCAAGCCATCCACTGATCCCGGGCAACATCATCCACAGGGAACGATGCGTGCCTGGCGCGTAGGCGGGGATGGCCAAATTTTTGGACATAGAGATCAGGTCCGCCAAGCCAGCCAGACAGGAAAAGAAAGAGTTTTTCTCGCGCGGAGCTGAGATCTTGGGGATGCACCGCGCGGAGGAGACTTTGCCAAATAGGCTCGCTTTGTCGAACCCCAATCTCGCCACCAAGCAAAACATGAGGTTGCCCACATGAAGTGTCGAAGAACTGGGTTTTTTGAAAAGCAAAAAGGCTTTTTCGGGAACCGATTGTGCTTTTCTGCGTAGCAGAAAGGTTCGACAGGGATATCGGCCCAGAAGGTTTCCAGGCGTTGGAGGGAGGGGGTAGGGGTCGGCACTGCGCCCCACCCATTTCGCCTACGACTGGAGTGCCCGCGCAGAAAGGATTTCCCGCTCCATGCGGAGCTGAAATGTCTTGGCGGTATGAAGGCGAAGCTTGGCATGCGCCGGTATGAAGATGGGTTCTTTCGTCTTTGGGTTTCTTCCTTCATGCGGTGCGCTGATGGCCGCCTTCAGATGTCCAAGATGGCCAATCGGGACTCGGTCCAGTGCACATAATTGTTCAGCGATGATATCCATCAGGTTGTCATGGAGATGTTCTGCCAGATTGCGGTGAATGCCGGTTCGATGTGCCAACTCCTGAATCAATTCGGCTTTGGTCATTGCTCTAGTCCCTCATGCAGCAGGTTTTGCAAAGATGATAAAATTTGTTCTGGTTTGGGTGGGCAACCGAGGCAACGTTCGTGCACCGGAAGAAGGGTTTCCACGGGTCCGAGAACGGCGTAACTGTCATGAAAAATCCCTCCGGTGCATGCGCAGTCGCCTACGGCTAGCACTTTTTTGGGCTTGGGCATAGCGTCGTAGGTGTCTTGCAAAGCAGCGGCCATGTGGCGACTTAGCGGCCCCGTGACGAGTAGGATATCTGCATGGCGGGGCGATGCGGCAAATCGCAGGCCGGCTTGTTCCAAGCCATAGTGGGGGCCACCCAATGCCTGGATTTCGAGCTCGCAGGCATTACAGGAACCCGCATCCACATGACGGATCACCGCCCTCCGGGAAAATGGCGTCACCTTCTTTGGTGAGGATGACGATGGCATTGGGTCGCCGACTTTGCCCAGGCGCCACGCTTCTCTCAAAATTCGGTACATGGGTACTCTCCTTGCCGCGGTATCAGAGATCGTGACCGCTATAGCTCAAATTGAAAGACTTATTGATCAATGGGAAATCGGCGACGATGTCCTGCAGCACCGCTTCTTCGAGAACGGGCCACAGAGACCAGGAAGGATCGTGGGGATGGCATCGGGCAATGCGGCCCGCTTCCAATCGTAGCGCCACAAAAATCTCACCACGCCATCCCTCTACGATGCCGAGACCTTCCCCAACGCTTGGCAGTGGCAATGGCATCTTACAGGCACCCGTGGGAAGTTCCTGGAGGAGCTTTTCCTGCCAGCGCAGAGAGGCAAAAACTTCCGCAAAGCGAACAGCCCAGCGGCTTGCCACATCACCGCTGCTCGCCAGCGAGATTTCCATGGGGAAACGGTCATAGGGAGCGGGAGCAAATTGCACCCGCAGGTCCCAAGCCTGCCCACTCGCGCGTCCGGCCAGCCCGCCCATTCCCCAGTCGACGGCTCGGTCCGGCGCAATGGTGCCGGTGCCCACCAAGCGGTCGCGCAGGCCTGCATGTTCCTGCAGCAGTAATTCCAGGTCTTGCAAACGTTGTTGCCAGCGCAAGCCACTGGCACGCAGTTGCTGGCAGGTATCCGCACCGAGATCCATGGTGAGGCCGCCGGGACAGATGAGATCCATGAGGTAACGATGTCCAAAGATCCTTTCATTTTCCCGCAGCATTTCTTCCTTGATGGCCAGCAGTTGGGTCAGAGCAAAGGCAAGGCCGGCGTCATTGCCGAGGGCCCCCAGATCCCCCAAGTGATTGGCCAAGCGCTCACGCTCCAGCAAAAGGCCACGCAAGGCCTGTGCTCGTTCCGGGAGATGAACACCCGCGATGCTCTCCAAAGCCATGGCATAGGCCCAGGCATAGGCTACCGTGCTGTCACCGCTCACGCGACCCAGTAGGACAAGAGCGGCAAAAGGGTCCTGCCCCTGCAACAGGCGCTCGATTCCTTTGTGAGTGTAGCCGAGGCGCTCTTCCAAACGTAAGATCTGCTCTCCCAGACAGGTGAAGCGAAAATGCCCCGGCTCGATGGTGCCGGCATGGACGGGGCCGACGGGTATTTCGTGCAGATCGTCGCCGGGTAGACCCTGGAAAGCATAGTCGGTATCTCCCTGCGTACTCAGTTCGGTGAGGGGGACGGGGTTTGCGCGTAAAGGCAAAAAGGTGCTGGGCCAGGCCGCATGGCGCAACCAGGGGCGCTGGTCCGCGTTGCCCTGCGGGCGTAGACCCAGCAGGTCGGCAATGGCCCGCTCCTGGCGTACCGCCGTGGGAAAAATTTCTGCGAGGCTGGGAAATCCCTCTACCCCTTGCGCTAGGGCGAGGTTGCACCAGTAGCAGGAATCCGCAGTCAAAAACAGGGCGTGGATGCGATACTGCCTGTCGTTTCGTTCTTCCCCCCAGATACCCAAAAGCCGCGCACCCCGCCGGCGTAGGGTCTGCGCCAATGTCTGCCAGTCTTTGGCCAGAACGTCTCGCTGATGGATGGGAAGGGGACCCGCGATGACGCGAAACGGCGCGCTTCCATTTTCCCAGAGTGCTTCTTCATTCATTGTAAAATCCCGACGACATTATGCATCCAGCCCGCCAGCGCAGCGGGGATCCAGACGCCGAGAAGGAGTACAGCAAAGAGTTGCAAAAAGATTGGGCTGAAGCCGCCGGCACGGACCAATACCTGTGGGGTACGGGGTTCGCCGAGCAGCATATGCAAAAGACGGGGGAAAATGGCCGCAAAGGCGATCCCCAGACCGAGGAGCAGTAGGGGAGTCGTGAACCAGGCGCGTTGAATGCTCGCTACCACGATCAAAAACTCGCTGAGAAACAGGGAACCGGGGGGCATTCCGACAATGGCCAGGATGGAAAGGAGCAATGACCAGCCGAGGGTCGGACGGAGCTTGAGAATGCCGCGTAGGTCCTTTAGTTCACGAGAGTCGGCTTCCTGCACGGCGCGACCCACCGAAAAAAACACCGAGGACTTGGCTAGACTGTGGCCCATCATGTGCAACACACCGGCAAAGATGGCGAGCGGTCCACCCAGTCCAAAGGCAATGGCGATAAGTCCCATGTGTTCCACGGAAGAGTAGGCAAACAAGCGCTTCACATCGTGCTGACGCAGCATGGAAAAGGCCGCCAACAGCAAGGAAAGGAGGCCAAATGCCAGCAGGAGATGCGCAGCAAAATCGGTCCCCGAGGCAGCATCGGTGAGACTTTTGAAGCGCAGAATGGCATACAGTGCAACATTGAGCAGTAATCCAGAGAGGACGGCAGACACCGTACTCGGGCCAGCGGCATGGGCATCGGGCAACCAGGTATTGAGGGGGGCAAAGCCGACCTTGGTTCCGTATCCCACGAAAACAAAGACGAAGGCCAGGGTCAGCACGGTTCCGTTCAACTGGCTGGCGTGCTGGTGCAACGCCGACCAGAGCAGTGCCTTGGCGCCATCGCCCAACACCGGTTGCGCGGCGAAATACAGGAGGATCGTGCCGAAGAGCGCCATCGCGAGACCGACGCCACAGAGGATGAAATATTTCCAGGCGGCTTCCAGGCTTTCTCCACTGCGCTGCAGACTCACCAGTAATACCGTCGATAGGGTGGCACCTTCGAGCGCCACCCAGAGGATGCCCATATTGTTGCTCAACAGGGCCAAGAACATGGTTGCCAAAAAGCTCTGAAACATGGCGTGGTACAGGCGCTGGCGACCTTTGCTAAAATGGTGGTGTTCTACTTCCTGTTGCCAGTAACTGGCAGAAAACCAAGCCGTCGTTAGCCCGATAACCCCGTTCAGCAAGACCAGGATCAAAGACAAGGCATCCATGCGCAATTCGTCAGCAAGGGCAGTCAGGGGACCATGTCGTAAAAATTCCCAGGCCGCCAGCAGGCTCAGCAGAAATACGGCAAAATTGATCGTCATAAAGATCCAGCGCCCTCTGCGGCCATCGCCCAAGAAGGCGAGCACGGGAATGCCCAAGGCTACTACTACCAGGAGCCAGAGCAGGATCATTGGTTTTCTCGCAAATGTTCCAGCCAGTGCAAATCGAGGCTCTCAAAGCTTTCGCGGATGTGAAAGAAGAACACCCCGAGGATAAGGAAGGCAATGAGGGCATCGAGTGCAATGCCAAGTTCTACGATGAGCGGCATTCCCAAGGTGGCACTGGTGGCGCCAAAGAACAAGGCATTATCCATGGCCAAGAAACCCACCACCTCAGAAATGGCCTTGCGGCGGGTGATCATCATCAAAAAGGCCAAGAGGAATGCTGCCAAGGCAATACCGAGCATGCCATGGGTAGCTGCTGGCAGACTGCCTGCTAGTGGCGCCGCCAAGGCAAAGGCAAAAATGACCAGCACGATGCCGAGCAGTTGGACACTTGCGACATTCAGGCTCATTTCCACGTCACCGCGTACCTGTAGGCGCCGCAGCAAGCGATGGAGCAAGAACGGAATCAAGAGCCCCTTGAGACTCAGGGTCAGCGTTGCCGAAACCCAGAGCAGGCGATCGCCGGTGAGCACAGCCACCATGGCGGTGCTGAGGGCAAGCGTGATCCCCTGCCATGCCAACAGGTGGATCAGGCTCAGGAGACGACGCTGGGCCAAGAGAGCAAAGCTCAGCAATAACATCCAGGCGGCCAGGAATTTGAGGATCGAGAGAAGGGAAAATAGATCGAGGAACGGACGCATGCTCAGCTCCCGAGCATAAAGTGGGTGAGCAGGCCGATCACCCCAAAGAGGAATGCCGTCGCGGCAAATTCTGGAACCCGGAAGAGCCGTTTCTTGGCGAGCAGGGTCTCTACCAGGGCCAGGATGGGGGCGGCGAGGAAGAGTTTGATCAGCAGTGCTAGGCCGGCGAGGAGAATCGCCATCGGCGCAAACTGGTCAGCAATTCCCCAAGGAAAGAAAAGGGCAATGCCGATGGTCACATAGAGTAGCAGTTTCAATTGTGCCCCCCATTCCAGAAGGGCCAGGTGGCGGCCGGAGTATTCCAGCAGCATGGCCTCATGGATCATGGTGAGTTCCAGATGGGTGGCAGGATTGTCTACCGGAATGCGCGAATTTTCGACCAGAAGTACCAGGAAAAAGGCGGCGGCCGCAAAAACCATGCTTGGGTGGAGAGAGAACAGGCCCTCCTGGGCGTGAAGAACGATGGTGCTGAGAGAGGTAGAGCCGGCCAGCAGGGAGGCGATGAAAAAAGCACTCAGGAGCGCCGGCTCTGCCAGCGCAGAGACCAACATTTCCCGGTGCGCCCCCAGGCTGGCGAAGGGGGTGCCGGTATCCATGGCTGCCAGCACCTGAAAAATGCGGGCTACTGCCAGTAGTCCGACCAGGGCGATGACGTCGGCCGCCGGTGCCAGGGGCAGGTCTACCGCCAAAATGGGGACCAGGGTGCTTGCCATCACCTTGGTGCCAAAGAGAATATAGGGGCTGAAACGGAATAGCCAGGAGGAGTCCTCGGGCAAGAAGGCTTCCTTGTGGAAGAGTCGACGCAGGTCCCGGTAGCCCTGCCCCAAGCCAGCGGGGCGGCGGTTTTGCAAAAGCGCACGGAGCATTTGCAGCCACGCCGAAAAGAGTGGCGCGATGGCCAAAGCCACTAGCACCTGCAGGGTCTGCATTCCCCATGCACTCCAGTTCATCGGACCAGCACCAAGAGCACGACCAAGGTTAGAAAGGCATAGAGGAGGTAGGAACTGATCTTGCCATGTTGCAGCCGTAGTGCCTGGCGAGATAGGGCCAGGGCCAGTCGCTGCAAGGGTTCATAGAGTCCTACCCAGAAAGGGTCCGCAAGCTCTACCCGCAATTCCTTGCTGGCGGTATCTGGCTGGATCCGCCCGTGGTGTATCGGTTGAAAGATACGCAAGAGGGATTGGCTAAATCCGGCAGGGCTATCCTGCATCCGCGCCGTTCGCGCTCCGCGAAAACCGCAGGACCAGACGGGAACGCGGCGTAGCGGTCGACCAAAGCGCCACCATACCAGCAAAAAGGTCAGGAGAATGGCCACTGCGATGCCGATGAGAAACCATCCTGGCACATAACTGGCTCGTTCCGGAGAGATGGGCGTCAATCGCCAGGGCTGCTGAATTCCCAAGGAGTTCCCGGGCAGGAGCAGGACATTTACCGCACTGATGGCGTGGATGGCCAAACCTGGGAAAAGCCCCAGGAAGATGCAACCCAAGGCAAGGAAAGCCATGGCGAAACGCTCCCACAGGCCTGCCTCGTGGGCGGTATAGATGCTGCGCGGCTGCCCCAGAAAACTCAGTCCAAAGGCCTTGATGATGGCAAAACTCGCTAAAGCCAGAACCAGAACGACGCCAGTAGCAGTCAATGGCAGAATGGCTTGCAGGGTCCCCGAGGCCATTTGCGGCGCCAACAGGAAGGCCTGCAGCAGCATCCACTCCGAGGCAAAACCATTCAGGGGCGGTAGTCCGGCAATGGCAAGGCAGCCAATCAGCATCAGCAGGGTGGTTTGCGGCATGCTTCGGATCAGGGCCCCGAGTCGCCCCATATCGACGGTGCCGGTGCTATGGAATACACTGCCGCTCCCCAAGAAGAGCAGCCCTTTGAACAAAGCATGGTTCAATGTCTGGAAAAGTCCGGCGCTGAGGGCCAGCGCCGCCAGTGTCGGCGAGCCCTCGGCGACAAAGAGCCGGGCCAGGCCCAGGGCTACCAGGATCAATCCCATGTTCTCCATGGAGGAATAGGCCAGGAGTCGTTTTAGATCCCGCTGCAGGGTAGAAAAAAGCACGCCAAAGCCTGCCGTCAACAAGCCCAAAGCGAGCCAGACCAAGCCCCAGGAGACGCCCTCGGGAGGCAGGATTTGCCAATCGATGCGCAACAACCCATACAAGGCCATGGGCAGCATGGCGGCGCTCATCAGGGCGGAAACGGGGGAGGGTGCAGCGGGATGCGCCTCGGGTAACCAGACATGAAGGGGGGCCATCCCCAACTTGGCACCAAATCCCAGCAGGGTGAGGAGCAGTACGGCCTGGGCGAGCCCGGGCGCAAGTACCTCGTGCGTCAGGGCAGAAAAATCATTCCCGGCCAATGGGTTGCCGTGGCAGAGCAGGGCGAAGGCGGCCAGTAGGCACAGGGCCCCCAGGTGCGCCACGAGCAGGTACAGATAGGCGGCATGCCGCGCCTGGATGGTCTGCGTTTGGGCCAGAATCAGGTAGCTCGAGCTCAGGGCCATACCTTCCCAGGCCACTAAAAAGGTATACGCATTATCAGCCAGCAGTAGCAGCGCCATGGCCGAGAGAAAAAGCGGCAAAGGGATCAGAACCCGCCGCAATCCAGTTCTACCAAGTTGCCGAAAATAGCCCACGGCGTGCAAGGAGGAAGCCGTGCCTACCACCCCCAGCACTACCAGGAAAAAGGCAGACAAGGGGTCCAGCCGGAATTGCCAGAGCGGGATGCCGCCGACGGCGAGGTTCGGCGCGGGGGCGGCCACCAGTATCAGCCCCAAGGCGCCACTCAGCAGCCAGAGTAGACTCATGAGGGTACTGGTCATCAGGCTGGTGTAGCGTAACCAGGACGGGTGTAGGCGTGGGAGTAGACTCCCCAGACTCGCCAGAGGACCCAGGGCGACGGCTCCTAGAGCCATCTGCAGCGGCAATAGCGCATTCACTGGGCAACGATGATGAGAAGCACCGCGGCCTCGGTGCCGGTATTTCGCCAATTATGAAGCTGTCGGGGATCGTAGTAGATCGCATCCCCTTTGCCGAGTTCGTAGCTATGCTCCTGCTGTTCGAATTTCGCCGTCCCTTCGATCACCATGGCAAATTCTTCCCCCTCGGCGCTGCTGTAGGGGTGTTCCCCGCATTCTCCGCCGGCTTCCAGGGTGAGGAGGATGGGTTGCATCTTTTTGCGGGCATAGTCCCGCGCCAGGGGCTCGATACTCGCATGCGAACCGGCGCTGTAGATTCGCCGCCGTTGTCCGGAACGAAGCAGGATGGGCATGGGGCCAGCTTCGGGTTCGTCAAAGAGAGTGCCGATATGTACGCCGAGGGCAAGACAGAGTTTTTCGAGAGTGGCGATCGACGGAGATACCTGGGAGCTTTCGATCTGGGAAATGGCACTAGCGGAAACTCCAGACAGCTCCGCCAGCACGCGCAGGGAAAGCTGACGATCCTCGCGGAGTTTTTGCAACTGCCTGGCTAGTTGTTCCATGGGGGAAAGTGTACGATATATTGCACAAACAGTGCAATATTCTGTTCACCTGGTGAGCGAGAGAAACATCTGTGGCAGCCTTTCCGGTAATCGCTTGATCTGGTCGAGTACGGTGAACTGGCGACCAAAGATGTTACTGACATACGCATCGGCCTGCGGGTCCAGGCTGATGCAGTAGCTGAAAATCCCTTTCTGGTCGAGTTCATTGACGGCTTGCCGGGCATCGGCAACAAGCTGTTGAGAATCCGCCACGTCCACGTCTGCGGGCGCGCCGTCGGTAAGCAACAGTAACAATTTTTTCTCATTCTTGCGGGCACCCAGATAGTGCCCCGCATGGCGCATGGCCGCCCCCATCCGAGTGGACCAGCAGGCCTGCATACCCGCCAGCCGCGCCTTGACCGGGTCGCCCCAATGCTCGCTAAAACCTTTGATATGACCATAGCGTACTTCGTGACGGGTGTTGGAATGAAAGCCGGCAATGGCGAAGGGATCACCCAAGCTCTCGATGGCCCAGGCGAGGAGGGAAACGGCCTCCTGACTCAGTTCGAGGATGCTTTGCTGGGTATTGGGTACGGGATCATTGAGGGATTCCGAGAGATCGAGCAGAAGTAGCACCGCAATATCGCGATCGTTGCTGCGATGTCGCAGATTGATGCGGGGATCGGGAACTGCACCACTTTTGTAATCGATGAATGCCCGCAACGCGATGTCCAGGTCCAGTTCGCTGCCATCCTCCTGGTAACGGATGCGTTCTTTGTCCTGGGGTTTGAGCAGATCAAAAAGGCGTTGCAGGCGTTTGGCCAGGGCGCTGTGCTTGGCCAGCAAACGGTCGATCTGCGCGGGATCGCCTTGGGGATGAAGATGGTCGTATACGCTCACCCAGTCGGGCCGATAACTCAGGCTTTGGTCGTCCCACTCGGGATAGAGGCGTGGCGGTAGCGAAGAGCTTTCCTCGACTGATTTGGGAGAGGCATCTTCTGTGCCGGAGTCGTCTTCCTCGTCGGGCTCGATGAAGGTCCAGAGATGGCGGTTGTCGTCGCGATAATCGACCACCGTGTCGGCAAAATGGATATGCTTGAACTGGTCGCTGGGCAGCCGGGTACGGGTAACGAAATCTAGTGCCAATGCCGCCATATCACGGGTGCTGCACAGTTCGTTACCTGCCAGGAGGTCCCGAAAGCGTTGGACAAGGTCCAGGATTACGGGGTTGCGGTAGCCGTGCTCGGGATCGAGCAGGGCACGGGACAATAAGGTCAGGCGATGGCGCAGGCAAGCGGTCGTTTGTGGGTCGCAATCGTCCTCTCCAGGATGTGGGTGCAGGGCTAGCAGGAGGTTGCGTAACCCGGGATATTCCCGAATGAGCAGAGTGTCGATACGACAGTCTTCCACGCATTCCACCGCCAGCCGCTGGAAAGGACTCCAGTTGTCGGCAATCAGGGGACGGCTCCAGCGACGGTGCCCGACCATGTGGGCAAGTGCCGCACGGTAGCGGTCGATGCCGGCGACGCCTTGGGTATCATCGCGGGCATCGGGCAAATGAAAACCGAGTCGATCGAAATAAGGAATGGGTTGGCGCAGCTGGTGAAATGCCGTGGAATAGGGAATGAACGCGCCAGCCTCCTGCCAAAAGCCGCGGAGATAGAGATCCAGGCGGCGTTCCGCGTCGACCAGGAGGGTGCCGTGCCGCTCCCGTTGCAACACCGCCCGACTATCGGCCGACTGCAGGCCGAAATAATCCTTTTGGCGCTCGGGGTGACGGGCATGGTTGCGAATACCGTAGTCGACCCAGTTGGCAAGACCTTTCAGAGACAATAACTGCAGCAAGGCGGGGGCGTGGAAGAAAAATTCCGGCAGACCAGGGCTCGGGATTGTGGCTTGCCGACCGTGGATGGATCCTGTGGTCTGTTCTATCAGATGCAGGGCAATATCCAGATATTTTTGTAATGATTCCTGAGATTGCAGCCGTTCTGCTACGGCCCCCAAGGTTTGTAGCAACGTCGTAATGGCGCGCCCATTGGGGGATTTCTGTAGTCGCTCAATGCATTCGAGCACTGGCTGCAAGGCCTCCTCGCCAACCGCCTGGGCCACTGTCGGCCATTCTTCGAGAAAGGCGAGCAACGGCTCGGCCCCGCGTCCGAGTTTGCCAATCTGGCGGGCCGCGTCGAGATAGCGGGTTAGCCCCTGGGCGCTCAGGATTGCTTGCGCCTCCCGCCAGAGGTCCGGAAAGACACGTTTCACTTCGTCGAAGCGGCTGTCCAGACGCGCCCAGGCGTCGTCCAGGCGGGCCAGATCATCGGTGTGGGCAGGCATGTCGTCAGGGGACTCAGGCAAAGGTGCTACGGATGGCATGCTCGAGGGTGGCACGAATGTCGGCGTCGTCGGTGATCGGGGCGGCTAAGGCCATGCGGCAGGCGTCTTGGGGAGCGACGCCGTCTTCGATCAAGGAGGCGGCATACACCAGCAAACGCGTGGAAATGCCCTCGTCGAGTCCGTGTCCTTTGAGGCGCCTTGCCACCGCGCCAATTTTCACCAACTGTCCGGCGATTTCTGCTGCTACACCCGCTTCCTTCTCCAGAATGCTGGCTTCCAGCTCTGGTGCGGGGTAGTCAAAATCAAAGGCAGTAAATCGTTGCTTGGTGGAGGGTTTTAGGTCTTTCATCAAGCTCTGGTAGCCCGGGTTATAGGATATGACCAGCTGAAAATCCGGATGGGCTTGGACCAGTTCCCCTTTTTTGTCCAGGGGCAACACGCGCCGGTGGTCGGTGAGGGGATGAATGACCACGGTAGTGTCCTGCCGAGCCTCGACCACTTCATCCAGATAACAGATGGCGCCCATACGGGCGGCGGTGGTCAAAGGACCGTCGATCCAACGGGTGCCATGGGCATCGAGGAGGTAGCGTCCGACCAGGTCGCTGGCCGTCATGTCCTCGTTGCAGGCCACGGTAATGAGGGGCTTGCCCAGCTTCCAGGCCATGAATTCGATGAAGCGGGATTTGCCGCAACCAGTTGGCCCTTTTACCATCACCGGCAACCGTTTGCGATAAGCGGCCGCAAAGAGTTCCACCTCGTTACCCTGGGGTTGGTAATAGGGTTCGCTACGGATCAGGTAGCTTTGCGAATGCAGAGTAGGATCGTTCACGTTGCATTTTCCCTAGCAATCAAGCAAACAAGCGAATGGGGGCCCCGCATTGAAGGCGGGGCTGAGCCGCACCTGGGCACTAATGCCCGGGCGCGGTAGGGTGGTTGCCTTAGCGATGGGCACCAATCTTGTCCCGCCAGCCGGGATACAGCTTGTCGGCATCGCCAGGGAAGGACTCGAAGGCACGCGCAAATTCCTTATGTTCCTTGGCGTATTCGATGGGATCGGCGCCGCTCTTCCAGCACTCATAGGCTTGGCGCAGGGACTTGGCACCGGCCGCGGGGCTGTCGATGTGGCCGTAGGAGCCGCCGCCGGCGGTATTGATGATGTTGCCGTGACCTAGGTTTTCGAAGAAGCCAGGTAGCCTCAGGGCGTTCATGCCGCCGGAGATGATTGGGGTAGTGGGCTTCATGCCATACCATTTCTGATAGTACACCGGCCCCTGGCACTCGTCGCGCTCGATCATGTAGGCGATGTTTCGGTCGTCATTCTCGCCTTCCATTTTTCCATAGCCCATGGTACCCACATGAATACCGGATGCACCTTGCAAGCGAGCAATCTTGGCCAGCACGAAGGCGGTATAACCGCGCTTCGCCGAGGGGGAGGTGATCATGCCGTGCCCGGCGCGATGGTAGTGCAGATACTGAGCGGGGTATTGCCGCCGGGCGGTAGTGATCATGCCCGGACCACCCACGAAACCGTCCACCAGGAACGCTACCTTATCGGCATCGGGACCAAAGGTTTCCAGGATGAAATCTGCCCGGGCACACATTTCATAGTGATCGTCGGCGGTGATGTTGGCCGAGAAGATCTTGGCCTGGCCGGTTTCATCCATGGCACGCTTCATGGCGTCGGCCACCAGTGGGATGGTTTTCTTGAGAGGCGAAAAGACCTGGTTACCCTGGGGTTCATCATTTTTGATGAAATCACCTCCGAGCCAGAACTGATAGGCGGCATGGGCAAAGGGTTCCGGCCGCAGGCCCAGCTTGGGCTTGATGATGGTGCCGGCGATGTAACCTCCGTCCTTGAGCGGGCGCCCGAGGATACGCCATAAATCGGAGATGTCGCGGCTGGGCCCGTCGAACAACTGGATAGCACGCGGCGGTACCCAGAAATCGATCATCTTGGCGTGGGCAATGTCGCCCATGCCCTGGTTGTTGCCGATGGCCAGCGTCAGGAAGGAAACGATCATCATGCGACCATCGGTCACATTGCGGTCGAAAAGATCCAAGGGATAAGCGATCCGCATGTCTTCGGTCGCTTCGTCGATGTGGTAGACGAGGGCGTCGACACCCTTGGTGAAGTCGTCAGTGGTCGAGACTTCGACATTGGTACCCGTGGACGATTCTGCGGCAAAGTGGGCTGCAGCTTCCAGATAGCCATGCCCGGCCTTGGGCTTCATCTTGTACGCCACTAAAATATGCTGACCATTCTTGATCAGCTCTTCTTCCGAAAGGGACAGGTCAGCATAACGTGCCGATTGATCCATGGTATTCACTCCTTGTATTGTCAGGAGTAGACACTGTACCTGCTCGGAATAATCAATAAAAACGATTATATATTATAGAAACAATTAGAAATAATAATGATTCCATGGGTTGGCAGAATATCTACGATTTATGAGGGCACCGGCTACACACCATGAAAAATCTTACCTTACGACAACTGGACATCTTGAGGATGCTGGGAAGCACCGGATCCTATACCAAGGCTGCCAAGCAGTTGCATCTCACCCAGTCGGCGGTCTACGTGCAGATACGCAAGCTGGAGCAGGAGATCGGTCTCCCCTTGACTGAGCAGGTGGGGAAAAAGGTCTTTTTGACAGATGCTGGCAACGAGGTTTTGCGTGCGAGCAATTGCATCAACGACCAGATCGAAGAACTGAACCGTTCCCTGGAACATCTGCGTGACGTCGAAGATGGTCAGGTGCGCATTGCCGTCACCTCCGCCGCCAATGCCTTTGCGGTGGACCTATTGGCGCGCTTTCAACAGCAGCATACCCACATCCAAATCCGGCTCGACATTGCCAATCGCAAGGAGGTGTTGGAGAGCCTGGAGCGCAACGACATCGATATGGCAATCATGGGAGAACCGCCGCAAACGATGGATCTAATTGCACTTCCATTTCACGAAAATGACCTGGTCGTCATTGCTGCGGCAAACTCTCCCCTACCTCGCATTTCCGCCATTTCCCTGGCAGACCTCGCCAAAGAAACCTTTGTTCTGCGAGAGCCTGGATCGGGCACCAGAGAGGCAATCCTGCGTTATTTCGAGGCGCGCGGGTTAGAAATCGAAGACCGCGTCATCATGAACAATAACGAATCTATCAAACAAGCGGTAAAGGTAGGCATGGGAGTGGCGATCGTTTCGCGTCATAGCGTTCTCACCAAGATCGAGGCCGGGTATTTGCGGGAAATTGCCGTGGAAGGATTCCCTTTAAAGAAAATGTGGCATCTGGTGCATCGAAAAGGAAAGAAGCTGGCGCCCGCCCCAAATACCTTCAAATCTTACCTGTTGCAACATCAGTATGTGCGCACGACTACCGAACTATCCCAAATTATTTCGTGAGCAAATGGCAATGGCAATTATGAGGCTGCCTCAGGCTCATCCACTGCGAGGGATTCGAGTGATCGTGGATGGCATCTGGAGACTAAAAATGTTCATTTACGCGTAGTTGGACAGTAGCGTGCGCATCATTGCGCCGCTATCCTGACCAGTTTGGTTCGACCGGACGCGCCGGCTTTGATCGTTACATCGGCCTTTCGGCACCGGAATTTCTCCGCAACCAGGGTTAGCAACTCTTCGTTCGCTTTGCCGTCGACAGGAGGAGACTTCAGTTTAGCGACCCAGGTACCGTCTGCGGCTTGGGAGAGCTCTGACACGCGAGCTCGAGGTTTCACCTTGACCTGAAGCATAATTTCGACCATCTGTTACCCAACGTCTGTGCTGTAATGGCAAGGGCCGCCTGAGTCCTGCCGGAGGCGGGGGGCGTTGGCATTGACACCCGCCATCTCTCTCCTTTTTGATCATAACTGAAGAGATGCCGTCATGGAATTGCAATTTCTCTTGGGTGCCCGCCAGAGGGACCGACGGGAGCTGACCAGTGCTGTCGCCTCCCATCGATCCGATGTGATGGTCATGGAGAGCACAGGAAGCTACTGGAAGATTCCCTATGCGGCCCTGGAGGCAGACCTTGCTGGCGTTGATCCCTGCGATTATCTTGTGGATGTATAGCTACAGATCCTTTCTGCAGGTTTTTCAGAATGGCCACTGCCAGTCGCCAATCTCCGGAGGGTCGATACCCATTGCATAAGCATGTTGCTTAAAGTAGATCTGACGATCTAATAATTTTTCGCGTACGGAGGATGCAATTTCTGCGTATCTGGGTATGCGATCAATGGCATCTATAGCGAGACTGAATCGGTCAGTCTGATTAAGAATGGCCAACTCCAAAGGAGTGTTGATATTCCCCTTTTCTTTGTAACCTCGAACGTGAATATGGTGCTGACCAGAACGACGATAAGTTAGCTTATGAATCAACCAAGGATAAGAATGGAAATTAAAAACAACTGGCCGAGTTGAGGTAAACAGCGCTTCGAATTCCCGGTCCGTCAAGCCGTGACTATGCTCGCTCCAAGGGACCAGTTTGAAGAGGTCAACAACATTCACAAAGCGAATTTTTATGTCCGGCAATTCTTGGCGCAATAGCGCAGTAGCCGCCAACGACTCCAAGGTTGGTCGGTCCCCACAACTTGCCATGACAACGTCTGGCTCTGCTCCATAGTCGTTACTCGCCCAACGCCAGATCCCAATGCCTTTTTCACAGTGTATTGCCGCTTCTTCGGTGTCAAGGTACTGGAGATTCATATTCTTGTCAGCAATGATTACATTGACATAATTTACGCTGTTCAGGCAATGGGAAGCGACTGAGAGCAGGCAGTTTGCGTCCGGTGGTAGATAGATGCGAGCGACGCTGGGGCTTTTGTTGGCAACGACATCAAGAAAGCCTGGGTCTTGATGGGTAAATCCGTTGTGATCCTGCCGCCAGACAAGGCCTGTGAGTAAAATGTTTAGCGAGGAGATTTTGGCCCGCCAGGGAATCTCATTGCATTTTTCCAGCCATTTTGCGTGTTGATTGACCATGGAATCGATAATGTGAATGAAGGACTCATAGCTGTTGAGAAAACCGTGCCTTCCGCTCAACAGATATCCTTCTAACCAGCCCTCGACAGTATGCTCGCTAAGCATTTCCATCACTCTTCCCTCTGGAGCCAGTTCCCCGCCATCACTGTCCTCTGGGAAAATGGCTCCCAACCACGCTTTCTCTGTTACTTCATACAAGGCATCCAGTTTGTTGGATTGCGTCTCGTCTGGCCCAAACACCCGGAATCGATCAAGATTCAAGCGCATGACCTCACGCAGGAAATTCCCAAGGACAACAACATTGTTGGCCATATGCACGCCGGGTGCATCAACCGGCACAGCAAAATCGCGGTAGTCTGGTAAGTTCAGTGGCTTGCGTAACACTCCTCCATTGGTTACTGGGTTGGCACTCATCCGGCGATGGCCTCGCGGAGGCAGCGCCTGCAGCCTGGAAACCAAGCAACCATTCGCGTCAAAATGCTCGTCGGGTCGGTAGCCGCGTAACCAAGCCTCGAGCAAGGCCAAGTCTTCGGGCTTCCTGGCGACATCGGGGAGCGGAATCTGATGTGCCCGCCAGTATCCTTCCAGGTAATGCCCATGCACTTCCCGAGGCGCTGTCCAGCCCTTTGGACTGCGTAGTATGACCATGGGCCAACGCGGGCGAGTGGCTGCTCCCCCTTTCCGGGCATGTTTTTGGATGCCTTGAATCTCGAGGACACAATGCTCCAAGGTAGCAGCCATTGCCTGATGCATACTGTCTGGATCACTGCCCTCCACAAAATAGGGTGTATACCCATAGCCACGGAAAAGCGCCTCCAACTCTTCGTGACTGATCCTTGCCAGAATAGTTGGGTTGTTAATCTTATAGCCGTTAAGGTGCAACACCGGCAGAATTGCGCCATCGCGAACTGGATTCAGAAATTTGTTACTGTGCCAACTGGTAGCGAGCGGTCCCGTTTCCGCCTCTCCATCGCCCACGATCGTTAAAGCGATGAGATCTGGATTATCCAGTACTGCGCCCACGGCATGCGAGATGCTGTACCCTAATTCCCCTCCCTCATGGATACTACCCGGCGCCTCGGGGGTGGCATGACTACCAATGCCGCCAGGAAAGGAAAACTGCTTGAAGAAACGCTGGAGTCCAGCCAGGTCTTTGCTGATCTCCGGATAGACCTCTGAATAGGTGCCTTCCAAGTAGGCCTGGGACAGGATCGCCGGTGCCCCATGGCCAGGCCCGGAAATATAAATGGCGTTCAAATCGTATTTCTTGATCAGCCGGTTGAAGTGAATATACGTGAAACACTGTCCTGCATCGGAACCCCAATGGCCGAGCAGTCGCGGCTTTATATGAGCCAGTGAAAGTGGTTCCCGCAGCAGGGGATTGTCTTGGAGATAGAGCATACCAAGACAGAGGTAGAGACTCGTCCGCCAATAAGAGTCGATGAGAGCAAGCTCGTCGGCACCGAGAGGCGTCCCTGGAATTGTGGCACGGGCCTGGCCGTAAGCACTCAGTGCCGGCGGCGTCTCCCCATGTTGCGACGGTTTCTCTTGCATGTCTAGCCCCTCAGGATAATCTTTGCAACTCAGCAAATAATAGTGTAGCAGAAATCAATGAAGTCTTTGCTCGCCCCATGGTACTTGGCTGGTGGCCGAAACTGAGCAATAGTGCTACGGCTCGCGCAAGGCCACAGCGCAACGCCACCACGTGATTGCAATTTTCATTATTGGATCAACTAGGTAGATACTATGTTATGGTTGCTGCGCCCCTCGCAATAATCGGTGAGATTCTCGATGGTCGTCGCCGCGATGGTTTGCAATGCCTCGCGCGTAAAAAAGGATTGGTGTCCGGTGACGATCACATTGGGGAAAGTCAACAACCTCTCGAAGGTGTCATCGCAGATGATGTCATCACAGTGATCGCGGAAATATAGTTCCGCCTCTTCCTCGTAAACGTCTAGGCCCACTGCTCCCAGGTGCCGGGATTTAAGCGTCCCGATCAATGCCGCGGTATCAATCAGTCCGCCACGGCTGGTATTGATAAGCATCGCACCCTTCGGCAACAGCGCGAGGCGTTCGGCATTCAGTAGATGTTGCGTTTCGGGTAGGAGAGGAAGATGCAGGCTCACAATCTGGCTCTGCTGCAATAGCTCTTCTAGAGGCAGGTACAACATCCCCAGCTCCTGCGCCGCTGGATTGGGAGATATGTCATAGCCCAACAAGCGGCAGCCCATGCCGTGTAGAATTCGAGCCAGGGCGAGTCCGATTTTTCCAGTACCGATGATGCCTATGGTCTTGCCGTGCATATCAAATCCCAGTAACCCATCCAGGAGGAGATTTCCTTCCCGCACTTGGTTATAGGCCTTATGGACTTTGCGGTTGAGGGTCAGCATCAAAGCAAGGGCGAATTCGGCTACCGCATAAGGGGAGTACTCCCTTACCCGCATCACCGTCATTCCCAATTGTGTCGCGGTGGCTATATCCACATGGTTGTATCCGGTGCTCCGCAAAACAAGTAACTTGGTGCCCAATTTTGCCAGGATGTGCAACACCTCCTGATCGAGGCGATCATCTACAAATGGACACACAGCAGGAAAACCTTGGGCGACAAAGGCGGTTTTCGCGTTCAGCGTGACGTCCGTGAAAATCAATTCATGCCGCCCATTGTTGGCGGCATTCAGATACTCTTGATCATATGGCCGACTACTGGTTACCAAACAACGCATCAAACACCTCCTTTTTGGGTAGTGTAGACAAATTTACACCCTTCAGTGGGCAGGCCGCTTTCCTGCAGAGAGCGGCGCTGGGATGGGCGCGCCAAGGTGGCGGCTGCTGACGACGCAAGGTTGCGCTAGCTCAGGAATCTCTTGCTCATGCGGCGCCACCTCCTGCACGAGGTTTGCGCCCGAGACTTGCCTCGATTTCGAGCACATGGCGGGTGGTGGCAATCACGGTGTCGGGATTGAGGCTCATGGTGTCGATGCCGATCTCGACCAGGAATTCGGCCATCTCTGGATAGTCCGACGGCGCCTGGCCGCACAATCCGGAGTGGATGCCGTTGCGGCGACAGCCTTCGACCGCGAGGCGGATCATTTCCTTCACGCCGTCATCGCGCTCGTCGTAGTCGAAGGCGACGATTTCGCTGTCGCGATCCACGCCCAAGGTGAGCTGGGTGAGGTCGTTGGAGCCGATGGAAAAGCCGTCGAAGCGCTTAGCGAACTGGTCGATAAGGATGACGTTGTTCGGGATTTCGCACATGGCGTAGACCTGCATCCCGTTTTCACCGCGCTTGAGGCCGAATTCAGCCATCTTGGCCAGCACCGCGTCAGCCTCCTGCACCCGACGCACAAACGGCAGCATGAGGATCATGTTGGTGAGCCCCATGTCCTCGCGTACCCGTTTCATGGCTAGGCACTCCAGGCGAAAGCCCTCCGCATAAGCTGGGTGGGCATAGCGCGAGGCGCCACGGAAACCGAGCATCGGGTTGTCTTCGTCCGGCTCGAAGTCGGCGCCGCCGATCAGGCTGGCATATTCGTTGGACTTGAAATCGGACATGCGCACGACCACTGGCTTGGGCCAGAACGCTGCGGCAATCGTGCCGATGCCCTCGGACAGGCGCTGTACAAAAAAGCTCGCGCCGTCCGAATAGCCGCGCAGCAGTCGATCGATCGCCGTGCGTGCTGAGAGGTCCTTCACCTTCTCCGGGTGTAACAAGGCCAGCGGGTGTGCCTTGATGGTTTCGTTGATGACAAACTCCATGCGCGCCAGTCCTACGCCGTCGTTAGGCAGGAATGCGGTCTTGAAGGCGATGTCCGGGTTGCCGATGTTAATCATGATGCCGGTGGCAGGTCGCGGGATGTCGCTAACTTCGACCTTGTCGACATGAAACGGCACCTCTCCACGGTAGACTTTGCCAGCGTCGCCCTCAGCGCAGGAGACGGTGACCGTCTCGCCGCTGGACACAGCGCTGCTTGCCTTGCCCGCGCCGACCACGGCGGGAATGCCCAGCTCGCGGGCGATGATGGCGGCGTGACAAGTTCGGCCGCCGCGATTGGTGACGATGGCTGCGGCAGTCTTCATCACCGGTTCCCAGTCGGGGGTGGTGGTATCGGCGACCAGTACCTCGCCGGGCTTGAACTCGGATAGATGGGCGACGTCAGCGATCACGTGGGCGCGCCCGGCGGCGATCTTCTCGCCAACGGAGCGGCCGGTGACCAGGACCTCACCGCTGCCGTCGAGCACATAGGTTTCGAGTTGCGTCGGCTTGCGTTGCGAAGCCACCGTTTCCGGGCGCGCCTGCACGATATAGAGCTTACCGTCCAGACCGTCCTTGGCCCACTCCATGTCCATCGGATGGCCATAGTGCTCCTCGATCTTGATCGCCGCTTCAGCTAGCTCTAGCACGTCGGCATCGCTGAGGCAAAAACGTTCGCGGTCGACCTTGGGGGTGGGGATGTTGCGCGTGGTATGGCGGGCATCGCCTTCGACATAGATCATCTTCACCGCCTTCTCGCCAAGACTGCGACGCAGCACACTGCGGTGGCCCTGGTTGAACGTCGGCTTATGGACGTAGAACTCGTCCGGGTCCACCGCGCCTTGGACCACGTTCTCGCCCAGGCCATAGGCGCCGGTGATGAACACTACGTCGCGGAAACCCGATTCGGTGTCGAGGGAGAACATCACCCCGGAGGCGGCCAGGTCCGAGCGCACCATCTTCATTACGCCGATCGATAGTGCGACCTTGAAATGGTCGAAACCCTCGTCAATGCGGTAGTGGATGGCGCGGTCGGTGAACAAGCTGGCAAAGTCGCGTCGGCAGGCATCGAGCAGGCTTTCTTCGCCGCGGATGTTCAGGTAGGTATCTTGCTGACCGGCAAAGCTCGCTGTCGGCAGGTCTTCTGCGGTGGCCGAACTGCGTACCGCTAGGCTTACGTCCTCCCCGTATTGCTGCTGCAGCTTACGGTAGCCGGCAATGATCTCAGCGGCAAGGTCTTTGGGTAGACCGGCGCCATAGACGATTTCGCGTGCGCGCTTGCCGCGGCGCGCTAGGTCGCTGATGTCGTCGGGATCGAGATCATCTAGCGCGGCATGGAGCCTGTCCCACGCACCGGCGGCATCCAGCATGTAGCGATAGGCCTCAGCGGTGATGGCAAAACCGTTGGGTATACGCACGCCCTCCTTGCTCAACTTACGGTACATCTCGCCGAGCGATGCATTCTTGCCGCCGACCAGCGGCACGTCCTCGATGCTGAGTTTGTCGAAGAAGCGGATATATTGGTAGTCATTCATAGTTACTCTCCCTTAGTTTCTCGAGCTGCTGTGCGGTTACCAGCGCGAGCCAAGTGGCCTGGAGCGTTGCTAGCGCTCCATGACGCGCGCCAAAGCCTCCGGTGGAACTTTGCAAGAAGTTTAGTTGAGTTCCGATGGCGTCGGGGTAGCGCGGCCGGAGTTTGAGCTCCAGCGCGATTATTAGGCCGCCGTGCAGCGCACCGGCCGAAGTGAGACCCGCCTGCGGTGTGAGGCGCAGGCCCAAGTGCGGGTCCTCGCAGCGCCGCCACCAGGCCGCCAGCGCCTGATGGTCGATGTCCAGACCAACCGTTTGTGCGAGCTGGAGCGCGGTGCCACTGGTCTCGAGGTCCCCCTCGGGGACGCTCCATGCCCCACTTGCGCAGCGCGAAGCAGTAAGCAGCCTCTCCAGTTGCTCCTGTCCGCTTGTCAGCAAGTCCGGTGCATGACGACGCAGCAGTTGCGTCAGCCGCAGAAGACTGCTCAGCGTGCCCCGCCAGTCGCGTTTGCCGTCTCCCATCTGCATCCGCTGTTGCAAGAGTGTCTCCAGCCAGGCTCGCGGGTCGTGCCTAGGGCCGCGCTCGAGTAAAGCGAGTGCTGCATCGGCGGCCCAGCCTATGGTCAGGGTGGGCCAGCTGCCGTCAGCACTCTGCAGATCTGATAGCCAATCCTCAGTTCTCACTACCTCAAGCGGTTCGACGCCGAGTAGCTGCAACGAGGCAAGGGCGAAAAAGGTGTCCGGCGCATTAGGTTCTTCCACGCCCCATTCGGGCGTGCGGTAGAAGGAGTAACCGCCTTGCGGACAGCGCCGGCTGTGGATGTAGTGCAGAGCGGCGGCATTGTCGAAGGATAGTGATTGCATGTTCAGAAAGCCTCTGCGTCTGAGTTTGACATGATCTGAGGTGTCAGCACCACGAGCAGCATTGAAAACTGGGGAATTCTGCTCAGTCAGTTGTTTTATTCTAGACTCACTAGTGGTTGGCTGCACCTGGAATATTGCTCACAACATAAACGCTTCTCTTTCGCAAGCCTAGAAGGATGCTGGACGAGCCGACCTCTGGCGAGCGCTAAAGAAGAATACGAATGAGAGATAGGAGCGGTTTAGTTTTATTTTAGGGATTGGCCAGGAGCGCACAGACAAAATGCTGCTATTCTTCACAGGTTGGCTAGGTGCTAGAGGGAGGGAGGAATGTTTCAGAAGATCATATTGGCGGCAGACGGGAGCGCTGCCGCCGAACCAGCGGTGCAACAGGCCTTCCAGCTGGCACGGATTGCTGGATGCCGCTTACACGTGTTGACAGTGGTGGATATCTTCGGGGCCTATTTTGCTACGCCAGAATCTATCAAACTCCTTCTGGAAGAGGGGGGCAAGCTGCTGCTTAACCTTCAAGAACAGGGAGCAGAGCTCGGCGTGCCGGTAGAGACCCACTTGCTAGAAACCGATGTAGGAGACAAGCGGATCAGCGAGTTGATCGTTGCCGAAGCAGACCATCTTGGCGCCGATCTCATCGTCTTGGGCAGCCATGGTTGGCGCGGCGTACGCCAGTGGATTATGGGGAGCGTCGCCGCAGGCGTCTGTCAGTCGGCTCACTGCTCCGTTCTGGTCGCACGAGACTGACGCTTGGCAACAAACCCCGGGCAGGCCGGAGCACAGGCAGACGACCTCCCGGCTCCCCATCTTCTAGCCATTACCGTCGCGGTAATGACCGCCATCATCCTAAATGTCCTTGATATCACCATCGTCAATGTGGCGCTGCCACACATGGAGGGTTCCCTCCATGCCAACAATAACCAGATTACCTGGGCCTTGACCACCTATATGCTAGCCATGGTCATCGTAACGCCTCTTACCGGTCTACTGGTGGAGCATTTGGGTCAACGCCGGTTAATCCTTTTGAGTGTGGCAGGTTTCTTAGTGTGCTCGGCCCTGAGCGGCCAATCTCATGACTTACTAGAAATCGTTCTCTGGCGTTTTTTGCAAGGCGTTTTTGGGGCCTCCCTCGTCCCCGTTGGCCAGTCGATTCTCGTCGAAAGTTACCCGCGCGCACGCCGCAGTATTGCTATGTCGACCCTGGGAATGGGGACCATGCTCGGGCCCATCGTTGGTCCCGTGCTGGGTGGCTACCTCACCGAGGATCTCTCTTGGCGCTGGTGTTTCTACGTGAATCTGCCTGTTGGGATCATTGCCCTAATAATGTTATTTTTCTACGCTCCCGACTTTGGTCGCAGCGACCGACCTAAACGCATCGATTTTGTGGGTTTGCTCTGGATGACCCTGGGCCTTGGTGGATTGCAACTCATCCTGAGTCTCGGTGATCAGGATGATTGGTTCAGCTCTCGCTTCATCGTAATGATCGCGGTGGTAACTGGACTGGGATTTTTTCTTTTTGTCCTGCGCTGCTTTTCGGTGCAAAACCCAGTGGTCAACTTGCGTCTCTTGGCCGACCGCTCTTTGTCTTTAGGAAGTTTGGGTATCGGCCTCTTTGGGTTAGCACTCTACGGTACCATGGTAGTGCTGCCATTTTATTTGCAGAATTATATGGGTTACGAACCTCAGCTCGCGGGCTTGGTCATGGCCCCTCAGGGCGTAGGTTCTTGGATTTCCATGTGGGCAGCGGGACGACTGCTCAACCGCGGTGCCAATCCGCGTCTCATGATCCTAGTGGGAGTAGCCCTGGGAAGCATTGGAACCTGGATCAGCCTACAGTATAACTTGGAAATCAGCCCAGCCTGGATCATCTGGCCGGGGGTGATACGCGGCCTTGGCTTTGGTTTCATCTCCATCCCTCTCTTCACTCTTGCCTTTGCGACCCTTAGCAAAACAGACACACCAGCCGGCTCAGGGATCTTTAACCTCATGCGCAATCTCGGTGGGTCCATTGGAATCGCCGTTGTTTCCACCATTCTTACGGAAGAAGGGCAAGTCGCCTGGAACCAGATGGGCGGTCACATCAACCCTTTCGCCCCACCCCTATGGGATACTTTGGCCGCTGCTGGCTTTTCACCTGGGCCGCAGACATGGCAAGTGTTGGGGATGGAGTTAGAGCGCCACGCCGCTATGCGCGGAGTCCTTGACGGTTTCGTGTTTTTATTATTCACTTTTTTGTCGATATTGATCATCGTACTCTTTATGCACAAGTCCGAAAAGAGAAAATAATCTATCCATATTTACTTTGGATAGTAATAACTTTTATATAATTTCAGATTCTCACAATTTTTTGGGATCTGCAACAAGAGCAATCAACCACTCAATGAACCCAAGCTTCGGTTATAGAGTGGAGCAGAAGTATTCTATAGTTTTTGATTTCAAAAGAACCATAGCCGTATTGCCATAAGAATAATCGCTAGGGTGATGACAACCTTAATCCACTTTTCCCCATTGGAACTCAAGGTAAGGTGGCTGGAAAGCTGAGCCCCTACTAATGATCCGGCGGCAACACAGCCACCCAATAGCCAATCCACCTCGTGAAGAAAAGCAAATACCAATAAAGCTGGAAGGGTATAAATAGCAATAATAAACGTTTTGTGCGCATTAATGCCTGCTAAGCTAACCGATAGAAAGGAACGAAGTACGAAAATGAAAAGAAAGCCAATACCGGCTTGCACAAAACCGCCATAAAATCCCAGGATCAGCATGGATGGATAGAGGAAATAAGGATGTTTCTGAGGAAACCGTTGCAAGTAGCGATAACGGGATTTTGGAAGATATAAGGTAATCCCACTAAAAAGAAGCACCAACACCAAAATCTTCTGAAAAAGAACGCCTCCCAGATGGATACTGGACCAGGCGCCGATGATGGCTCCTGGTAGTGTCCAAAGGGCAAGCTTGCCAGCGAAACGAGGTTCCATCAATCCGTTTTTCAGGAAGTTCCGGCTAGCCAGGATGTTGGCTAAAAGAATACCTATGCGGTTACTACCATTTGCCATACTTGGACTAAGACCAGTGAAGATCAATAGTGGTAGAGTTAGAGCCGATCCAGCACCGGCGAGTACATTGACGAAGCCAGCGACCAGCCCCCCTCCAAACAGCAAAGGATATACCCACCAGTGATGCATATGTTTTCCTCACGGCACAAGTGACATCCACTACAATTCGGTATGAAATATTCGAAAATACAAGACCACTTTGGTCGGAACCGAAGCGTCCAGGTTTCGTTAAAGTCGTCCGCCACATAGACACCACTAATTTTGGTAAGACATTCAAGGTGTGCTTGCATGGTTTCAAGATTCAAATGGATGTGTTGCGTATCATAATCAAAATAAATCCATCGAATATGAGGTTGACTCCAACAAATATACCCACTAACAAAAAAGAACCTTGGGGCCACGTAAGAAGGAATAGTAAGGCGATGACAATGTCAAGCACACCGCTAAAAATGAACCAGCCATGGCCAATAGCCTCTCGCGCTTTGGGTCGAGTAAAATTACGGTAGGCATCAATGAAAAAATAGAGAATGAACAATAGACCAATGCTAGCAATTCCAAGAGATGGAATAGCCACCATAATGCCGCCTGTCACAAGCAATAGCAGAGGCCTAAGCCAATCTCCCAAACCATGGGCATGTAGTTGATAGCTGTGCACCACCCACGTGAATCCTCCGACTATAAGAATGCCTGCCAAGATGCCGTCCGTGGCCGCTGACATGGTTATCGGACTGATAATGCCAAGACAACCAAGTACAATCAGTACGATGCCGGCTGGCACAGTATATTTTCCGAGAAGCTTCTGTTCGGTCTGAACAACCGATGTAAAATTTGGAGGTGTGCTATTCATCAGGTCTCCTCAACAACATAGATATACGGTATAGGCTTCACTATAACACGATCGTATCGCTCAAAGTGGTAGAGCATCGTTTCCTCCATGCTATAGTCACGCTTTGCTCCGCCGAAAGCGGTATAGACCGTGAGGGATCAGAACCATTATAATTAAAGCACCTACCATAATTGGTGCATAGATCATCTCGGCAATATGTGCAGGTGGAATCATCCCGATAAAGAGACAGGCCAGAGAGGTTGCGAAACCGATTCCAGCAACTAACCAAAGACCCCAGTTACGTCCGCCTGGAATCCGATACGGGCGAGGAATGTTTGGCTGAGTATAGCGTAGGCGTATGGCTGCGCTAAATAACAACAAGTACATAAAGCAATAGAGTACTACGGCCAGTGAAGTCAGGAACAAGAATGCGGAGGTTACGGAAGGCATTACCAGTATCAGTAACGCTACCGCGCTCATGAAAAGTGCCTGAAGGAAAAGTAGGTTTCGGGGTACACCATACTGATTAGAATTTTGTAGAAAGGCGGGAAAAATACCACTTTGAGAAGCAGCCCAGATCCCTTTAATAGGCCCAAGTATCCAAGTACTCACCTGGCCAGCTGCGCCAAGTGCAACGAGGATTGCGGCAATTGGTAACAATTCTTCCAGATGCCAAGTTGTGAAAAGATGTTGAATGGCCTGTATGGCGCCGGACACCATATCCAACTGCGTGACGGGAACCACGACAGCGACCGCCAGACCTCCTAATAGGGTTACGACAAAGCCAAGTATTGCCGCGGAAAATACGGCAATTGGGTAGTTGTGTCGTACATTTTTGACCTCGCGAGCATGTCCCGCGGATACTTCAATGCCAGCGACACCAAAAATAAAACTGAGAAAAAAAGCAGATGATTCTCTGGGTTTTGTATTGGCAACCAGTTGTCCAGGGTGAGCGATAGATTCAGGTGAATGGGATGGCCCTGAATAACATAGATGATAGCCATAATGATAAGGACTGCGCTGGGAAGCAGAACGCCGGAACTTAGGCATACCGTAGATATCATTCCGGAGGCTTTGGTGCCGCGCAAATTGGCTGCGGTGGCAATCCAGTATACAATAAGAATTACGGCGACGATGAAATAACGATTGCTGGCAAGTTGGGGAGCAAAAGCGTAACTCAGGGTGGCGGCGATATAGGCAAGAATTGACGCGATTCCAAATACGCTTTGCGTCCACTGCAACCACACTGCGGTAAATCCCCATGCTGTCCCATAGGCCTCTTCTACCCAATGGAACACGCCGTTCTTCGGCCAGGTAGTGGCAAGCTCTGCCGCAACCAGAGCGATAGGGATGAGAAACGCAAACACCGTGACCACGTTGAAGAAAACCATCTGCAAGCCGGTGGCAGCCATCATGGGCATATTTCGCAGGGTAAAAAATAGCGCTGCCGTCATCATGGTGAGGGTGACCACGCCCAGGTATTGACCCTTGACAGGAATGGACGGGGTGCTCGTGTGGGCCGGAAGAGCTTGAGATTTTGGATTGAGCAAAAAAAACTCCTTCACTTTAGAGTGGACTATGTACTGGTAAGTCTTCGTAATAGTGGTACTTTGATTTGATCAAGCAAGAGCGTATAGAGTGCAGTTGCTCCGAGGAGGCAAGCGACGAAAAGTGCCGGTACTGGCGCCATCAACCAACCCATGATTGCCAGAATGCTGACAATGATAATGTCCGCCAAGCTGGCGATGGCCAGGAACGCACCGGGACGTGCGGCCCAGATATGACCGCGCTCCCGAACCAAAAAGACGTTGGCCAGTCCGGAAAACACCAAACCCAGAAAATCGAGAGTTTGTAGGGAATCTGTGGGTAAATGCAGCGTGCGGCCCACGGCATACACCCCGAATATATAGACTAGCCACGCGATTGATACCACCAGGGAAGAGAGTATGAGGGTGCGAATCGCCCAGCGATCCGGTTGCGGAGAAGGCCGCACATTATCTTCAGCGAGAGACATGGTGACGAAATCATTGGCGAAAAGCAGCAATAGAACGAGTAGGGGAGTGACGACGAAGCTGCGGAAAATAAGAAATCCCAGGCTCAGGAAAAGTGCTACCTGAAATACCTTGACGATTTTATTCAGGGTATAAGTCAGCATGCGCTGATATACGCGACGTCCAGTAGTGACTGCATCCAATACCCCTTGCAGGCCCGGAGTGGTGAGCACGATGCTGGCTGCTGCTTTGGCGACATCGGTAGCGGTTTCTACGGCAACGCCCATCTCGGCTTGTTTGAGTGCGGGGGCATCATTCACGCCATCCCCGGTCATACCGACGATTCGGCCTTTTTTTTGCAGGCCCTGAACCAGATGGAATTTATCAGCGGGAAAGACACCCGCATAGACGCCGCAATCTTCCGATAGCCTGCTCCGATCGCAGGTCTGGCCGACAATACCCAAAGTGCTGGCGACATATTGTGCGGTTTGTGTGCTGTCTCCGGTTACCATCCGGACATGAACGCCAAGCTGTTGCAAATGATGGACCACTTCCCCTGCATCAGGGCGAATAGGATCCGCAAGTGCAAGTAGGCCGAGAAAACGGGGTTTTCCCTCTGGTCCCGCGGCGACGGCAAGCACTCGCGCACCAGTGGCTGCCAGTTGGGCGGTAATGCTTTCCCAATCCGCGATAGCGCAGAGCTTGGCGATGATTTGCGGGCTCCCCTTTAGCGCCCGCCAAGCGCTTCCCTCTTGCTGAAATACCCCTTCGGAGCGTTTGCTGGCGGGATCGAAAGGCACGAATTGTTGCCGAACGGGGAGTTTGATCTGGCGCTTGGTCGCCTCCTGTAAAATGGCAAGGTCAATAGGATCTTGGGTGGAGTTATCGCTAGCAACCGACGCCATGGCCAGCAGGTCATTTTCCTCGACCTCGGGCCAGGGCTGCGTTTGGCTGAGGCTCAGACGATTCTGCGTGAGGGTACCGGTTTTGTCGCTGCAGAGGTCGTTCATGGCCGCAGCTTCTTCCACTGCTGCAAGACGAGTAACCAGAACTCCCCGATGCACGAGATGTAAGGAAGCTATGGCCGTGGCGAGGGTAAAGGTTGCTGGCAACGCCACAGGCACCGAGGCAACCAGAAGAATCAGTGCGAAGGGCAGGATCTTGGCGAGGGAGATATTTTCCACCATTGCGTAAGTCAGAATAGCGACTACCAGCAGCACATCCA